>CADCPV010000292.1 GCA_902803345.1 uncultured Eubacteriales bacterium
CTTCGGGATCTGACACTTCTTTCGGGAGTTACGGAGATCGGCGAAGCAGCTTTTCTGGAGACGGGAATTACCACAGTCACGCTTCCGGAAAGCCTGTACATCCTCGGAACCAATGTCTTTGCGAACACCGATTTCTCGGTGCGTGACGGAGAGACGACCGAAATTGCCATCGGAAAGAATCTGACTATGATCGGATACAACACTTTCGGCGGTCTGCCGGTCACGGGGTTCACCGTGGATCCGGAAAATCCGGTCTATTCGGACCTCGACGGCATGATTACGGACAAGGCGCAGAAAGTCCTGGTGCAGGTTCCGGCCGGACGGGAAGGCGAAGTTATGGTTCCGGACGGGATTTATTCAATCGGAGCCTATGCTTTCTACAACTGTGAACGGATTACGGACATATGGATTCCGGACAGTGTCCTGGTGATCACGTCGTTGGCATTCAACAGCTACTCGGACGACGATCCCGAAAACGCCCGTGAGAAGATCACGATTCACTGCAGCAAAGGCTCGGCAGCAGAAAATTATGCCATTGAAAATAACTGGCCCTGTGTGATTGACGAATGAGGGAATAAATGCTATGATAGATGATGGTTATTTGCATAACCTGATATCACAACATTTAGAAAATCCAAAAATGAAAGGAGAATGAAAGACTTGAAAGCAAGACGTCTGACAGCAGTTCTGGCGCTGGTTCTGGCACTTGTGCTGGCGGTTTCGGGATGCACACAGAAGCCTGCCGAAACGCAGGCACCGACAACCGAAGCGACAACAGAATCGGTCAAGGAAACTGAAAAAGAAACCACAACGGAGGCTCCGACTGAGAAGGAGACCACCACGGAGAAGGAAACCGAAGCTCCGACTGAAACAGAAACGGAACCCGAAGAGACTCCGCCGGATGAGAGCACGGTCAGTGACAACCTGAGCTCTGTGTTCCAGGATTTCGCGAAGGGTAACTTCGACGGCGACACGATCGAAACGGTTGATTTCATCCGTACCGGCGTGCTTCCGAAGATCGAAATGGTGAACCCGGAAATCATCGGCGAAGAAGAGATCGCTGAAATGGACCGTGCGATGCGTGCTTATGTCAAGGGCGTGGATGATCTTGTGATCAACGATGCACCGGGCTATTATTTCTATGATCATTTCACCGATGATCAGCGTGATATCTACGATGCGTTCCTGCTGCTTGCCGAGGATCCGACGACGACGGACAACATCGTTACCCTGAAGACAGACCGTGATGTTACTTCTGATGACTTCGCACTGGATTTCTATACCGCATGGCTCGGACTCGGCTATGACCACCCCGAACTCTGGTGGGTCAGTTACTGGAACGGCACGACCAATATTCAGGCATACTTCGGTGAGACCAATGATACCCTGTATTTCGCGTACGAGAATGCCTACGAGACCTGGGAAGAGGACTGTGACGCATTCAACGAGGTAACACAGGACATCATCGACAGCATCGATCCGACCCTTCCGGATGAAGAAATCCTTCGTATCGTCCATGATGAAATCATCAACATGGCGGTCTATGATTACGATCTTTTAGAGAGACAGGCGGCTGACTACGGCCACACCGCATTCGGATGCTTTGTTCACAACACCGCAGGAACCCCGCATTACTGTGTCTGTGACGGCTATTCGCAGGCTTACCTGTACATTCTGCAGCAGCTCGGCTTCTACGGCACCGTTGTTACCGGCAACGCCGGCGATGCGGGCGCGGACGGCGGCATGGGCGGCCATGCATGGTCCATCATTCAGTCAGACGGCATTTGGTATGAAATCGATACCACCTGGGACGACTATACCGAACTTCAGGACCAGGTTGCGGAACAGTACGGCACGGACAGCCTTGAGTACTCTGTCTTCTCTGAGCTGTACAACGATGAAGACTTCATGGATGTTCTTCAGCATCATATGTTTATGATTACGACGGACGAAATGAACGATTATGTTCCGACAGACGATCTGACCTATTACACCAAGGACGGTCAGTATCGGCTTACGCTTGTCGGAGCTTCCCAGCGTGTCCGCTACTGTGATGATTCGGAGATGAAGGACAGCATTCAGGGCCTTCTGACCGCACTTCTCCCGATCGCAGACGATGAGATGCATGACGATGCGTTCTTCCGTGATGTAGACGACGAACCCACGACCGAGGAAGACACCACTGAGGAAGATACCACCGAAGAGGATACGACTGAGGAAGATACTTCCGAAGAGGAAACCGAATCTGTCGAGGATACAACGGAAGAGGATACGACCGAGGAAGATACGACTGAGGAAGAGACCACGACCGAGAAGGAAACCGAGAAGGAAACCAAGCCTGCGAAGGAAGACTATTCCGCAATTGTCGGCATGTACTATGTTTCCTCGTTCGCCGGCTTCGACCAGACGAAACTGGAGAAATTCTACGGCAAGGACTACTACAAGGGCCTGTCAATGTTCGAACTCAAGAAGAACGGAACCGGTGCGATCTATGAACTCGGCAACACCACGACTTTCCGTTACACCTTTGACGGTGAGACCCTCGTTCTCAAGGGAACAACCGGCGGAACGCTTGAACTCGAATACGAGGATGGCAACTTCATCATGGAAGACTTCTACGGCAACGAGTTCGTATTCTCGAAACTGGCGAAGTAATCTGAAAAAGTGAAGGCGGAAGCCATGCGCTTCCCGAAATAAAAAACATGCGAAGGAGCCCGACGACTGAAGCCGGGCTCCCTTGCAAATGAAAAGGCAGGGAATCAAGTTGAGTATACGAGAACTGATGGAGGAGCGGGAATACGAAATCCTGCGTCCCTGCGCGGCAAAAAGCCGCGAATCCCTCGGCCGGATGCGGTCGGAGGAACCCTGCGATATCCGGACCTGCTACCAGCGGGACCGGGACCGGATCCTGCACAGCAAATCCTTCCGGCGGCTCAAGAATAAAACGCAGGTTTTCCTGGAGCCGGAGGGGGACCATTACCGGACCCGCCTCACCCACACCCTGGAGGTTTCGCAGATTGCGCGGACGATTTCGAAAGCGCTGTACCTGAATGAGGACCTGACTGAGGCGATTGCGCTCGGGCACGATCTGGGGCACACGCCTTACGGACACTCGGGAGAAGCGGCGCTTGATGAGCTGCTGCGCACGTCCGGGATCGGCCGTTTCCGCCACAACGAGCAGAGCGTGCGGATTGTGGAAGTCCTGGAGAAGGACGGGATGGGCCTGAATCTGTGCCGGGAGACTGTGGACGGCATTCGGAACCACGGAACCGCCAATATGCCTGCAACGCTTGAAGGACAGGTGGTACGGCTCTCGGACAAGATTGCCTATATCAACCATGACATTGACGATGCGATCCGGGCCGGTGTGCTCACGGAAGAGGACCTTCCGCGGGAATACACCGACGTACTCGGACATTCGGTGAAAAGCCGGCTGAACCGGCTGATTCACGATATTATTACAGAGAGCAGCGGGAAAGAAGAAATCCTGCAGTCCGAAAAGGTCGGAGAAGCGATGTTCGGGCTCAGATCCTTTATGCATCAGGCGGTCTACCGCAGTGAACGCGTAAAGGCAGAGGAGAAAAAGGCCCAGCAGATGCTGAAATCCCTCTACCACTATTATGAGGAACATTTGGAGCGGATTCCCCGGTCCTACACCCGCCTGATGGAACAGGGCGAGCGAAAGGAGATCGTGATCTGCGACTACATTTCCGGTATGACGGACCAGTTCGCGGTCCGCGAGTACCAGGAGCTCTTCATTCCGAAGGGCTGGACGGAATGACCACGCGAAGGAGCAGGGCGGAAGATGTATTATTCGGATGAACTGATAGAAGAAGTGCGTACAAGAAATCCGATCGTGGACGTGATCGGCTCCTATGTGCATCTTCAGAAAAAGGGCGCAAACTATTTCGGTCTGTGCCCTTTTCACAATGAAAAAACGCCTTCCTTCTCGGTTTCTCCGCAGAAGCAGATGTACCACTGTTTCGGCTGCGGTGTCGGCGGGAACGTCATTACCTTTGTGATGGAGTATGAGAATTACTCCTTCCAGGAGGCGATGAAAATGCTTGCGGACCGGGCCGGAATTACGCTTCCGCAGCAGGAATACACGAAGGAGATGCGCCGGGAACAGGATACCCGTTCGCAGCTTCTTGCTGTGCATAAGGACGCTGCGACCTTCTACTACAAGCTGCTTCGCTCTGAACAGGGAAAGACCGGTCTTTCGTATCTTCGGCGCCGCGGCGTGAGCGACGATATGATCCGGACCTTCGGTCTCGGTTATGCGGGAACGCACCCCTCGGCCCTGTACCAGTATCTGCACGAAAAAGACTATCCGGACTCCCTGCTTCGGGACAGTGGTCTGTTCCGCTTCAGCGAGAAAGGCGTGTCGGACCGTTTCTGGAACCGGGTCATGTTCCCGATTATGGACCAGAACAGCCGCGTCATCGCCTTCGGCGGACGCGTCATGGGTGACGGGGAGCCGAAGTACCTGAATTCGCCCGAAACGAAGATTTTTGACAAAAGCCGCAATCTCTACGGCCTGAATCTGGCGCGGAAAGCCCGGAAAGGGAATTTCCTCGTCTGTGAAGGCTACATGGATGTAATTGCGATGCACCAGGCCGGCTTCAACAATGCGGTCGCATCGCTCGGAACGGCTTTCACGGTACAGCACGGGATGATCATGAAGCGCTACACAGATGAAGTGATCCTCTGCTACGATAATGACGGGGCCGGAAGAAAAGCCGCCCTTCGGGCAATTCCGATCCTGAAAGAGGCGGGGCTTCGGGTCAAGGTGCTGACGATGGAACCCTATAAGGATCCGGACGAATTCATCAAGAATCTGGGTGCGGAGGAATTCCAGAAACGGATTGACCAGGCGAAAAATGCCTTCCTGTTCGAAATCTCCGTGCTGCGCCAGGACTATGATTTCAACGACCCTGACGACAAGAGCCGCTTTTTCAATTCGGCGGCGGAGAGACTCGCGGAATTTACGGACGAAATCGAGCGGAATTCCTATACGGAGGCGATTGCAGGGACCTATGGGATCGATTACCAGGTGCTTCGCGGAAAGGTCAACCTGATCGGAAACAGCCGGACCGGAACGCCGCCGAGGGAAGCACCGAAGGATCCGGAACGCGCAAGCGGCCGGCGGGAGCGGGATTCAGGCATTCAAGCCGCAGAAAAGCTCGTCCTGACCGTTTTGTCGGAGAAACCGGAGTTTTCGGAAGGCATTTCGCTTCAGCCGGAGGACTTTTCCGACCCGCTGATGAAGGAGCTTTCGGAGATCCTGCTTTTTTCGGCCCGAAACGGGGCGGTGAACCCGGGCGCAATCCTGAACCGCTACATCGACAGCGAGAACTATTCGGAGGTGGCGGCGCTGATGAGCTCGCGCTACACGGATACGCTTCCCCGGGAGGAGCTTTCCCGTGCCTTTTCGGAAGCGGTCAGAAGAATCCGCCGCGAGAGTATTGACCGGCGGATGGCGGCAGCGACGAGTCCGCAGGAACTGATGGAACTGATGAAGGAGAAACAGAAGCTTTCATGAAGCTTTCAGACCGACTGGAAACAATAATTGAGATGGTCCGCCCCTGCAAGACGGCAGCGGATATCGGCTGTGATCATGGCTTTACGGCGATCCGGCTTGTGGAGGACGGAAAAGCAGAACATGCAATCTGTTCGGATATCGGGTCGGGACCGCTTCAGCGGGCGGCAGCGCATATTCGGGAACAGGGATTAGCGGACCGGATCGAATGCCGCGAAGGAGACGGGCTTTCAACTGTAGCGCCTGAAGAGGCGGACTGTATCATCATTGCCGGGATGGGCGGAAAGCTGATGCGTCGGATTCTTCTTGACGGAGTTTCAGTCCTTTCGGGGGTGGAACAGCTGATCCTGTCGCCGCATACCGACATCCCGGAGGTCCGGCGGACGCTTCAGGAGCTGCATTTTCGAATTGATGCGGAACGGATGGTGCTGGATCTTGGCAAATATTATACGGTAATCCGCGCCGTTCCGGGAGAAATGCAGCTGAGCCCGGAAGAGGCGGAATACGGTCCCTGTCTTCTCCGGGATCGGAGTGATGTCTTTCTTTCCTGGCTTTCCTATGAGATCGGACTGCAGCAGGAGGTATTGTCGAATCTCAGGGACAGTGATTCTCAGTCCGCGGACAAAGTCCGCAGGGAACGGAAAAGGAAATTACAGGAATTAAAAACCTTGCTGGAGGCAAAAATGATACACGTCATCATCAATGAAGAACGCTATGAATACCCGGAAGGAACAAGCCTGCAGTATATCGCAGAGGATATGCAGAGCGATTATTCCGAGGATATTGTTCTGGCCTTTGTCAACGGACGGCTCAGGGAACTGTTTCACCGGGTGCCGGATGGCGCGCGGCTGGACTTTGTGACGACCGGGAACAAGATCGGCGCGGAAACCTATCAGCGCTCCGTGATTTTCCTGATGCTCTGTGCGTTCCGGGATGTCTACGGCCCGAAGATCGGCCGGCAGCTCTTTGTGGATTACCAGATCGGAAACGGCCTGTTCGTGCGTTTCTCCGGCGGAGAGTGCACCGACGAAATGCTGGATGCGGTGTCCGACCGGATGATGCAGCTCGTGCGTATGGACATTCCGTTCCGGAAGGAAAGTGTTCCGACCAAAGAAGCTGTGCGGCGTTTTCAGGAGCTCGGCCTCGAAAAGAAATCGAAGCTCTTCAGCTACCGGCGCGCTTCCGAGACAAACATTTACCATTTAGGGGAAATGCAGGATTATTATTTTGCCTACATGGTGCCGTCGACCGGGTATCTCAGGTATTTCCGGCTGCAGCGCTATGACGGATCAGCGGGTTTCATCCTGCAGACGCCTTCCTTCACGAGCCCGAAAGAAATCCGGCCTTATGAGCCGCACGAAAAGCTTTACCGCACCATGGAGTCCTCGACCGCCTGGTCCGAGCGGCTGAAGATCAGCTGTGCGGGCGATCTGAATGACTGGATCACGAATGCCGGCGCGAATGAACTCGTGCTGATCCAGGAGGCAATCATGGAAAAGCGTTTCGGGGATATCGCGGAGAAAATCGCGGAATCCGGCAAGAAAATCGTTCTGATCGCCGGACCGAGTTCTTCGGGGAAGACGACTTTCTCGCATCGGCTTTCGGTACAGCTCCGGGCACTCGGGCTCCGGCCGCATCCGATTGCCTGCGATAATTATTTCCTGGACCGCGACAGTTATCCGCTGGATGAGAACGGAAAGGCGGATTTCGAGGCGATCACCTGCATCGATATCGAACTTCTGAACCAAAACTTCTCAGATCTTTTAGCGGGAAAGACCGTCCTGATGCCAAGCTTCAATTTTGTCTCCGGAAAGCAGGAGTTTTTGGGCAACACGCTTCAGATTTCGGACGGCGATGTCATTATTCTTGAGGGCATCCACTGCCTCAATGATTCGCTGACTTATGCGCTTCCCGAGGATGAGAAATTCCGCATCTACATCAGCGCGCTGACGACGCTGAATATCGACGAACACAACTGCATCCCGCCGACCGATGTGCGGCTTCTTCGGCGGATTGTCCGGGATGCCCGTACCCGCGGCAATACCGCGCAGTCGACGATCGCGCGCTGGGACAGCGTTCGTGCCGGCGAGGAACGCAATATCTTCCCCTGGCAGGAGACTGCGGACGTGATGGTTAACTCGGCGCTGATTTACGAGCTTCCGGTTCTGAAAGCTTATGCGGAGCCGCTGCTTTTCTGCGTGCCCGAGGATTCGCCCGAGTATCTGGAGGCCAAGCGCCTGCTGAAATTCCTGGATTATTTCCTCCCGGTACCGACGGAGGAAATCCCCCGAAACTCCATCGTCCGCGAATTCATCGGCGGCGGCTGTTTCGGTGTCGGGTAAGGGCTTCGGAAGCAGC
>CADCPV010000293.1 GCA_902803345.1 uncultured Eubacteriales bacterium
AGGTCTTCGGTATAAAACCGTAGTTCATCGGATAATGCGTTGCCGTAAACAGGATCCGGTCCATTGAAAGAAAACCGGTCTCCTTGTCCAGTTCATATTTTACATGGCTGCCCTTCGTAATCTCAATGACTGCCACAAATTCATCCGGGGTTATCCGGGATTCGTCGATATCATGCCAGATATTCATACTTTCCTCCATAAGTTTCATAATTCCTTATCATCTTAAAGCCCGCCGCACAGATTGTCAAGCAGGAAGTCATATCTGCATTGATTTTTCCCGCAGAATCGTTTACAATAGAAATGACAGCAAAGCGACGGGCAGAAGCAGTTCAATCAGTCAGACAGAGGAGGCTTTCCCATGAGAAAAACCAAAATCATCTGCACCATCGGACCGGCATCAGAGTCCGAAGAGGTCCTTCGCAAAATGTGCAAAGCGGGCATGGACGTCGCCCGCCTGAACTTCTCCCACGGCACGCATGAAGAACACCGCGCCAAAATCGAGACCATCAAAAAGGTCCGGGAGGAACTGGATCTTCCGGTCGCAATTATGCTCGACACGAAAGGTCCGGAATACCGCATCAAAACCTTTGAATCAGGCCGGATCGAGCTTCACGACGGCGACCTGTTCACACTCACGACCGAAGATATTGTCGGAAATGAAGAGATTGTCGCAGTTTCCTACGCCGGTCTTGCAGACGATCTTGCGCCTGGTGACCGGGTACTCATCGCAAACGGTATCGTGATCCTCGAGGTGGAATCCATCGAAAAGCCCCGGATTCACTGCCGGGTCATCGCGGGCGGCGTGCTCTCCGACCGCAAGAGCATGAATTTCCCGAACAAGCTGATGAAAAATGACTTCCTGTCGGAGCAGGACAAGTCAGACCTTCTGTTCGGCATCGAAAACGACGTGGATTTCGTCGCAGCTTCCTTCGTCTCCACGAAAGAAGACATGCAGGTCATGCGGAGCTTCCTCGACGAACACGGCGGACAGGACATTGACATTATTGCCAAGATCGAAAACCGTTCGGGCGTCGACAACATCGACGAAATCTGTGAAATCGCAGACGGCATTATGGTCGCACGCGGCGACCTCGGCGTTGAGATTCCCTATGTCGAAGTGCCCTCGGTCCAGAAACACCTGATCAGCCGCTGCCGGCTTCGTGGAAAGCGGGTCATTACTGCGACCGAGATGCTCGAGTCCATGATCCAGAACCCGCGTCCGACCCGGGCCGAAATCTCGGACGTTGCGAATGCGGTTTACGACGGAACCTCGGCGATTATGCTTTCCGGCGAATCCGCCGCAGGAAAATACCCGGTCGAATCCGTCCGGAACATGGCCGAAATCGCCGAGTATACTGAAAGAAATATTGATTACAAGGAATGGTTCTACGGGACTTCCTATGAGATCAAGAACACGCTCGACGCGATCTCGCACGCAGTCTGCACGATGGCGATCGACACGCATGCAAAGGGTATTGTCGTGACCTCCCGTTCCGGCATCACAGCACGTTTCGTCTCCCGCTTCCGCTGCCCGGTCGACATCATCGGCATGACCACCTCCGAGAAGGCCTGGCGCAAACTGAATCTGTCGTGGGGCGTCATCCCGGTCCTCTCCGAACAGTTTGACTCGATGGACGTCATGTTCCACTTTGCCGTCATGCACGCGAAACGCGTCTTCGGGCTCAAAAAAGGTGACGCAGTCGTCCTGACCGGCGGCCGGATCAACGGGCAATCCGGAAACACCAACACGATCCGGGTTGAGACCGTGTAAAAGTTGAGCCAATCGGGGACAGGTACCAGGTGGGTCAATCAGCGTGCTGATTGACCCACCTGGTACCTGTCCCCGATTGGCTCAACTTATCTCAGGAATCCGTTGATGATCTGCTCTTCGGCTTCGGCTTCCGTGAGGCCGAGCGTCATAAGCTTGATGATCTGGTCACCGGCAATCTTTCCGATCGCGGCTTCATGCACCAGTGCGGCGTCGACATTGTTGGCTTCGAGGCCTGGAACCGCAAGGATGCGGCCGTTATCCATAATAATCGAGTCGCATTCGGTATGGCCGGAGCACTGCGCATTCCCGACGATCTTTGCGTCAAATTTCTGGAAAGAATTATCACGCGCGACCGAACGGGATACGACATCCGCCGAAGCGCCGTCGCCGTTCAGATTGATGACATAGGTTGAGACTGCGTTCTGTTCTCCGTGCGTCATGAGCCGCTCACGGACAACAAGCTTCGCGCCGGCGGCAAGTTCCGCAGTTGTTGTGCGGACTGTATCGTCCACGCCCTTGATCTGCACCATCTCCATCTCGACAGAGGAGCCTTCCTCCTGGTAGACCTCGGTGCCGGGATTCAGGATTCGTTTTCCGGTGCCGTCGCCGGAGCCGTAGTGCTTCTCGACATAGCGTACCTTTGCATTCTTCCCGACGAAGAATCTGTGAATGCCGTCGTGTTCCGAATCCTTCGGTCCGCAGTTGTCGATGCCGCAGCCTGCGACAATCACAACCTCTGCATCTTCGCCGATATGAAAATCATTGTAGACGAGCTCCTTCAGACCGGTCTCAGTCATGACAACCGGGATGTGGACGCTCTCTTTTTTTGTGCCGGGCTTAATATAGATTTCAAGCCCGCTGACATCCGTTTTGCTGACGATCTCGATATTTTCCGTGGAACGGCGGCCGGCTGATTCGCCGTTCGCGCGGATATTATAGGCGCCTTCTGGGATTTCGTGGAGGTCCGCGACTTCCCTTAAGAGTCTTAACTGAATCTCATCCGGTTTCTTCATCGCCAAAGTCCTCCTTCCTCACTGTACCGTGGCGTTTTCCGCAAGACTGTCCTGTGCCTGCACTACGCGGCAGCTCGGTACAGCCGAAGTCGTCCCCAAAAGGCCCGGAAGAATCTCGTCCCGCGGTCCCTGCCGGTCAACGACGCCGTCCCTTAATACCACGATCTCATCCGCAATCGCCAGAATCCGCTCCTGGTGCGAAATGATCATGATTGAACTGTCCTTGATGTTCTCCCGGAGATGCCGGAACACTTCGATCAGGTTCTGGAAGGACCAGAGATCGATCCCAGCCTCCGGTTCGTCAAAGACTGAAAGCTTTGTCGCACGTGCAATGACGGTCGCAATTTCGATCCGTTTCAGTTCACCGCCCGAAAGACTGGCATTCACTTCGCGGTCGATATAGTCCATCGCGCAAAGCCCGACAGCCGAAAGGTATTCACAGGCGTTCGCAATCGACAGCCTCGGGTTTCCGGAAGCAAGGCGGATCAGGTCAATTACGCGGATCCCCTTGAATTTCACCGGCTGCTGAAAGGCAAAGCCGATGCCAAGGTTCGCGCGTTCTGTGACGGATTTCTCCGTAATATCTTCACCGTTCAGGAAAATCTGCCCCGAAGTCGGCTTTTCAATGCCCGCAATCAGCCTGGCCAGCGTCGACTTTCCGCCGCCGTTCGGGCCGGTCACGACGACCATCTTCCGGTCCGGAATCGTGAGCGTGACATCCCGGATAATCTCCTTGTCCGTGCCTTCCGAATCCACCATAAAGGAAATGTTTTTCAGTTCCAGCATACTATTCCAATACTCTGCTTTCTTTGTATATTCACGAAATGAAGCACCGGCTTTCCGATGCCTCATCAGTATACCCTAAATTGCCGGAAAAAGGAAGACCTTTTCGTGCTGTTCTTTTATTTGCACCCGCTGTCTGATGTCTGTCCGTCCGGGACAGGCGGAAGCCTGTGATCACCGCGGGCATCCATGAGGGGCTGATCCCAGAAAACTGTCCCTTCGGTCCACAACGTCCCGTTTTCGGCGAAATTTGCGCAGTTTTCGGGATTTTTCGTGAGTTCGTCGATTGTTTCCCTGAAATCCGCAAGGAGCGCCTTTTCGCGCTTTTTCGAGCGTCTGCCGGTGCCTTCATACAAAGTCTTACTGAAGTACGCATCGTAGGAAACCATAAAGTCCTCCGGATCGTCGTAGGGAAAGAAACTTACAGCCGCTTCATAGCGGATCTTTCCCTCTCCCGACTGCGCAATGAGTTTTACAAGTGCCGCATGACGCGGCCTTCCGTTTGCGGTCATTTCCGCTGCAAAATACTGTTCGTAAACATTCAGATCGTCCATGTGAATCCTCCTTGCGTCAGTGTCTCATCGCCGCAGTCCCCCCAGGATTATGAGCAGCGGGATCGTATGCCTGTTTTACGGGTATCATCATAACACAGTTTCCCCCAGGCATCAAG
>CADCPV010000294.1 GCA_902803345.1 uncultured Eubacteriales bacterium
CCATGCCTCGAGCGGAGAAAAGACAAGTTCGTTGGCGAGAGTGGGGTTCGGGCTCAGGAGTTCCCTGACCCTTTTTTTCTCCAGCCTTGTCATTGTCTGTGCACGCCTTGTGCTCTCTGCTTTCCGTGTTCCCAGTACAAGAATAACTTCCCCGTGCTCTGCAATTTTGTTTTTGATGAAATTGTTAACCGGCTGGATCTTTAGCCTGTCCGTGCACCACCTGTACTTCATACGGGGGAATGGATATCCCCTGCCAATCAGGTTTACCCAGAACGTGTTGTTATAGTCCGGTGTCAGCTGTTCAGGAATGAAAGGCATCTTTTTCTCTTCCGCCGCTTTTTTCATGCTTTCAAGAGACCTTTTGACCCATCTGGATACCACAGGTGATTCGACCAGAGTATCCGTATTCATGATATGCACGGACTTTTTTCTCTGCTTTTCAGGAAGCCTTTCGATTGCCATCCATACCAGTTGGACGACTGCTGTGCTGTCTTTACCACCGGAATATCCGATCATCCACGGGATAGAATCTGAAAGGTACAGGTTCTGTATTGTCTCGATCAGTCCGTCTATTGTTTCCTTATTTATCATTTCTGACATATCTGTTCTCCGTCAATCACTGGTGAGTTCTTTCTCTGCGGCGGCTTCATCTTCGTCAAGTGGGATCCCGACTGCATTCTTAATCACGTTCCCTGTCAGCACGACTGCTCTCTTGTTGACAAGCACTCTCCCATTCTTCAACACTCTTTTGTCCCATATACCTGCAGAGCGTTTCCAGTTAATCTTTGATAGTCCCGACAGTCCCGAGTCAAAGTTTTCCTTCTGGTGGAGATAATAATACCTTCCCACGCGCCCGAAGGCCTGCAGGATCACGCTTTGTGTAGCAATATAATCTTCCCTCAGCGCCCTTTTAGAGAGTTCCTTTTCTACCAGTTCCTGCCATGGCACCATGTTTTGCGTAACTGCTGTCCAGAAACGGAATAGAAATTCACCGTCTCCTTCTTTAACACTTTTTCCAAGAATCGTTTTATTTGATGTGTAGAACATATTGAGTGTAAACAGGCACGCATCGAATTTCCCCAGGTTGTCCTTCTCCTTATCAGTATATGTATTAAGGAAATCAATCCTCGCTATCGTTTCCCGGGTAAGGACTGCATGCTCATCCCTCGTGTCATAAAGCTCAGAGATCGAGTTCGAGGTCTTCACTGCGTTTTTGTTAAGATCCGTAAAGATCTGCTGGCTTCGTTCTAACCCCTTGTCTTCAAAGAACACGATCGGAATCGTCTCCTCTTTAAGAGACGGGTCTTCTTTAAGAGCCTCCAGGATCGCTGCCTTACGATGCTGGCCGTCGTTGATCAGGATCGCAGCGTCCATGGAGATCCGAAGCATCCCTAGTCCATTTAACGAATTGTCTCCTTCAAAAAAATACTCGCCACCAATAGTTGCGGCAAGGGCAGAGAATACATAGGTATCTCTGTTTTCTAGGATATACCGACTCATTACAGGGATCCTTGCAGTATTCAGCCGCCGCTGCGCCCTGAACTCTGGCAATACATATTGTTCTTCATCCGGAAACAAGTGGCCAATGATCCCGAGCGGAACCATTGCGATATAGTATTCCTTTTTAGCCTGTACTCCCCTCACTGCGGGGAACCTATATGTAAAATCCATGCATTACCTCACAAAAATATACTTACGTATAATACGTAAGTATATTTTAGCATTCCCCTATCAAACTGTCAATTTTCCTGTATAAGCTCAGAACTCATCATCCAGTATATCTTCCACTTCCCGCATTTCCCTCAGCTCCGGCGTCTCACCCTGATAGGACATGATCAGGAATTCTGAAATATTCTCCATCGTGACATTTATATTATTATCAATCTGTTCACAGATCTTTGTCACGCCATAATTGGCAAACCCGATTAGGAACCCGACTTTATCAAATTTCAGCGCTTCTTCGCTTACTCCATGGCGGACCACTTCGATGTCTTCTCCCTCCATCTCTTCTTCCGTTATCTCCTCAGAGAAAGCAAGATAAAGCCGGTCTGTCTCATTCAGGCTGGTCGTGTTAGTGGTCAGGATCGCGGCATTGAAGAAATAATTCATGTCGGCAGCATGGTTCGCAACCATGTTCCTCGGTATGCTCCTGTTCCCCTCTTCTTCAACCTCTGCTGACTTTGGCAGCTCCTCGATCCTGCGGTCATACAGGATGCCGATTGCCAGGCATACTTTAAACAGCGCCCACTGCGTGTCGAAAAACTTCGAGTCTCCGTTTTCGATTGACGCCGTCCACATCCTGTCACCTCTTGTCTTTGAAACCAGTTCATCTATGGCCTTTGCCCATGCGTCTCCTTTCAGGGCAATATCAGATCTTATCTCCATAGATATCCCTCCTTTATCTCCGCATCGTTCCTCTCGTCGTTACTGGTGATCGTATAGATGTTCCCTACGTCCTCTGGGTCCAGAAGATCGTGGAGCGGTTCTTTTGACAGGATGATCACCTGGTCAGCGTACTGTGGCAGTATCTCCAGGATGTTCTTTCTCTGCCTTTCGTCTATCTTTGAGAACGGGCCATCCAGTACAAGGGGATACTCCTTGCCTTTCAGACGGTCGTGCGATTTCAAGACTTTCAAGATCGCGCTGATATAAGCAAAAGACACCGCGGCGAACTGGCCTTCCGATTTTGATTCATCATCGTAGCTGTCAAGCACCCTGAGCTGGAAATCTTCATTGAGTTCCACCCTCCGCTTCGTAGTCATCATCGTATCTACCAGGTTCTGGATCTCTTTTTCCAGCGATTTACTGTATTCAACTGTCTTTTCCTGCTTCTCAGCAA
>CADCPV010000295.1 GCA_902803345.1 uncultured Eubacteriales bacterium
CGAACGGCACATAAAATTAGTTCGAGATCGAAATTCGGAACTTTTTGGGACTAAATGGAACTCTTGACTTTATTAAAAGGGTACACTTTACTTTAAAAAACGCCAAGAATTTTTATGTGTTCCTGGCGTTTTTTATGGTGTAGAAAAGCAACAGATTATGCTTCTATCGCATTTGCATTGACCTGCTCGATCACCTTCCGAATGCCCATTTCCTTCATTCTAACGGCAGGTCAAATTCAGCTGCAAAATCATACTCCAGAGCTCCTAACCCGTTCAGGACCCGGTAATGCCCCGCCGGAAGCTCTCCATACGGCTCGATCCAGTACGAAAGCTCTCTGGACTGCTCCGGTGAAAGTACATATGCAAGGTCATGAACTGTGACGCTCATGAAAGGCGGAACTTCATACCAGGAGTCCCCGACCAGTACCTGCAATGCATAATATTCTCCGTAAGTGTACGCATCATCCATATGGTTTGTGAAGCGGACCGTAAGGTATTTCTGATCCAGGCTGACAATCTCGTATGCCACGTCATACCTGTTCTCCGGCTCCTGTCCGATACTCATAAACTTCGTATTCCAGCTGTCCCCCAGCTGCATAAACTGCCGCGCACAGGGGAAACCGGTCAAATTTGTGAGAGTCGCAGTGCTTTTGAACGGATAGTCTGCAGTGACAGCTGCAAAGTCGAAGTCAAATTTGTATTTCTTTCCGTCTTCTGTAAAAAGAATGCCGTTTGACCAGGCAAACTGTCTCATAAATCTGTCCGAATCCACCAGATAGAAACCGAAGATCGGGTAGGTCAGATCCTGAAAGCTCCAGCTTTCGACAGGTGTAGCCTTAGTCGAAGACAATGCCTTAAGAAATTCTCCTTCTTTATCCGCATCGAAAGTGGTTCTGTTTCGATACGAAGTCCCGTCTTCCATATCAAAGAAGCTCAAAGCCGAGCCTTCCAGCGTCATATTTCTGAAAACTGCATTCCCTTTTCCACAGCTTGTCATAAGCATCATGACTGTCATAGCCAATAGCAGCAAAAGAATCCTCTTCATCTTTCAGCGCTTTCCCTCCTGCAATGTTTTTGCTCAATTGGCTCTGTGCCTTCTGTCATTCCTCTCCTGACGAGGTTGTCATCATCACGGTTCCGTTGTCCTCCGCTCCCGGCGTCGGTTTCACATTCCAGCCGAACCGTTCCTTCAGCGCAGTCAGGGTTTCCTCGGAGACATCGTCCCGGACGTATACATAGTAATGTGTTGTTGTCAGTGCGTCGCCGAGATCGATAAACTTCAGGCAGACTGCGGTCTCTATGGGGACATCCTTCAGGCTGTATACGGTCGCCCGCAGGGTTTCAGCCGGTTCAATATACTCATAATCACTGTTTTTCCAGCCGCCCTCGACCGTAATCTCCTTCAGTTTTTCTCCGACAAATGCCTCATCACAGACGCGGACCGAATGATAATCCGAAAAGTCCGAATCCAGGACAGTGGTCATATACTGCCGCTCAAAAGCGGTATCCTGAACAGTCTCCTCGGACTCATCTCCCGCAGTCGCCTTGAAGGTTTCCAAGGCCGTTTCTGCCCATTTCGTCTCCACCGGTGTCTGCGGTCCCAATTTCCCGTATAATGACTTTCCCAACATCACCGCTGCAAAAAGTCCTGCAGCAATACAGGCAGCGATGCCGACATAGTAGAATGCAGGTCTTCCGATTTTCTTTTTATCGTTTTTCAGGAGAGCGGACGCGTATTCAGCTACGATATCCTCATCCAATTCACATAATGCATTATTCCAAAGATTCATGCTCTGCTCCTTTTTCCTTCGCTCCGCATCAGACAGAAAAGCCTTCCTGTTTTAGATACCGTTTCAGGCTGTTTCGGGTGCTGTTCAGTACCTTCTCCACGGTGGAAGTGCTGATCGAAAATTCTTTTGCGATATTCTTTATACTTTCCGCCCCGTAATAGCGCCGCATGAATACCGCTCTGTTTCTCTCCGGCAGTTTCCGTAAAAATGCACTGATACATCTTCCAAGCTCACGTGAGAGAACCTCATCCTCCGTGCTTTCCCGACCGGGAAGGATTTCGCCGAGTTCGGAAAGAGACCCGAGAAGCTCCCGTGGCACTTCCTTCTGGCGATTCTTTCTGCGAAGGATGTCTATCGCAGCACGCCGCTGGAGAGTCAGGAGATATGCGGGAAGGTTTCCGGGCTTTTCAGGCGGAATGCTGTTCCAGAGTTTCAGGAAAGCATCATTCACAGCCTCTTCCTGATCCCGGGAATCAGACAGGAAGCGGCCTGAAAATGCAGTCAGCTGCTTTTTATAGCGCGATTCTGCCTCCCGGAGCCCGCTTTCATCCCGCTGAAACAGCCGCTCGATGACTTTGCTGTCGCCGATGTATTCTGTTTTCGGATTCGTATTCATGACGATCGTCTCCCCTTCAAGGTACCTTTACTATATATGTCGTAAAAAGGAGAAGAATCCGTAATTGTTTGTCATAAAATTTCTCTCACTGTATTGGAAAGCCTATTTTAGCGAGGCTGTCACGCCGATAAACACCGGTACATCGTTGCAAAGAATCAGATAGACAAAAGGCCGGTCCAGCTTAACGACCTTTCTCACTGCAGGCTCGGAGTATTCAATCGCGGCGTCGGTCACATTGATGATCGTTGAAGCAGCTGCTTCTGTTCCCTCCCGGTTGAGCTTCAGATACGTTTTCTGCCGGATCGCACTCGCACAGAACGGAGCAGCCGTCGAATGCGCCATTTTTGTGAGATCTGCGTCCTCAGAAAAGAGTTTCCGAATGCCCATCGCTTTGACCGTATCGGTCAGAAGATAATCCTCTTCGGCGGAAAATTCCGGGATCGTCGTCCGTACCTCTGCACCCTGCACCCGGTTCTGCCACAGGTTTTTCCACTTTTCCGCAGTCAGGGAGGCAGCAAATTCATAGATATCCGCATTGTCATCCAACGGCAGAAGGGCTGCAAAAAGAAATTCGCCGTACCGGTATGGGCGCACGACACCGATCGCCGAATCATCCTTCAGGTAAACCGATTCCCAGGACTGCATCATGGGGACCGTTTTCGAGCTGCCGTCCGCATTCCGGAAGGTTTTTTCTTCGATGTCGTCCTCCCGGTATTCCTTTTCCCAGACGCTCCGGAAAGCAACGGCATTCAGGAGAAAGATCATGTCTTCCTCATTCGGCGTACCGCTCATGATTTCAGGGATCATTCCGTCTGTGTAATTGCTGCACCACTCGTTGATCCTTCGGGCTGTCTCACTGTCAAAGGGTTCCGCATAGACCCCTGTGTCATACCAGTCCACGAGCGTCTGAAGATACGTTTCCTCCATTTCAAGTCCGTCAATGTCCCGGAACCACAGGGAATTGGCGAGCGTCAGTTTCTGCTTTTCGGAAAACGGAAGTGCTTTCTCGTATGCATAAAGCTGCCTGTTCAGATCTGCAATCGAAAGTCCCAGTGTCTTTTCAAGCTCGGCTTTCGTTTCTCCGTCCGCACCGTTTGCCGCAAGTGCAAGACAGTAGTAGGCAGACAGAGGTGAGACCAGGACGTTGCCGTCCTCTGTGCTGTCCGAAATCCGCCGGAACATCTCGAAGGAAAAATCACTGCAGGCATCACGGAGCGCGTCGGAAACCCCCGGCTCTTCCGTGCTTTGTCTCGAATAGCCCGAAAGCAGGTTTACGCTTGCCGTGAAGACCGGCCTGACAGGAGCGGCTTCTGTCAGTTCCGTTGATATCGGGACTGTTTCACTTTTTATGATTCCCCTGATGCCGAAAACTGCCGCTGCCGCAGCAAGCAGAATGCATGCCGCGACTGCCGCGATGCGCAGCCATCGGGCACGATCATCTGAGGGGGATTTATTCGCATCAACAATATATTCGTCCCGCACCTCCCCAATGGCATCATGTATTTTTTCTGACTTCATATCCAAATATCCTCCTCCGAAAGCCGGGCCCGAAGTTTATCTCTTGTCCGCATCAGTATCATTTTTACCTTACCTTCACTGTATCCATAGCGCGCAGATATTTCACTGATGGAATCATAATACCAGTATCTTCTGAGGAATACTCTTCGTTCCGATGTTTTGAGAGTCGTGAGAAAATCATCCATGATCCGTGTCAGTTCCATTGCTTCTATCTGATCATCAATGCTTTGCCCGGAAGGAATGCATTCGTCCAGTTCCTCAAAAGCAAGGTTCGGTCTTCCGCCGCCGCGTTTACTCGCAGAAAGTGTGCGCAGTTTTTTCAGAGACAGCCGACGTGTGATTTTACCCAAAAAAGCGGAAAAGAGTTCGGGGAACTGAGGCGGAATCGTGTTCCATGCCGCAAGGAGCGTATCATTGACACACTCCTGCGCATCTTCCCGATTATGCAGGATATGATCCGAGATGGAATAGCAGAACCATCCGTATTTCATCTCCGTCTCGGAAACTGCCGCTTCGTCACGCTTCCAGAACAGTTCTACGATCTGCCTGTCTTCCATCTGCACACCTCCTTTCCCGCATTGTTGAGCCCTTCACTTATCATGTACCGTTTTTTCTGATTTGGTAACAGGGATTTTTAATTTTTTAGTATATAGGGACAGGTCCGGCATTATGATCGGCGAGCCTGTCCCCATGTATTTTTCATGTTTGCGACGCGCAGCCTACCGATAAGAATACCCGCCTTTCTCATCATGTAATCCTCCTGCCTGATATTTTTACTATATACCATCTGCGGAAGAAAAGCAAACACTTCATCATTCATAACGGGAAGGACAGAACAAAGCAAAAAAAGACAGGACTTTTCAGGACATACGGTGTATACTCGACATGAAAGAAAAATCAGGAGGCGAAAGATGGAACAATCAATTCTGGACTGGCTGCTCGAGGAGAACACCCCGGAAGTACGGCTGAGGGCGCTGAAAGAATATGAAAAACTGCCGGAGGATGATGAGCGCATCATCGCATGCAAAAAGAGCCTGCTCATGAGCAAGACCTATGAACGCGGACTGAAAAAACTCAGGAAAGATAAGCCCTGGGACAAATATGACGCCATCATGGCCTTTGCGGAATGGGGGCTGACGCGCGAGGATATCGGACAGGATATTGACGATGAGGTGTTCGGGCTCATCGAGCGCACGGGTTTCAAAATGCTTTGCGGAGAACCTCTTCTTCTGCGGAATCTTGTCAAATTAGGCTACTATTCGGAA
>CADCPV010000296.1 GCA_902803345.1 uncultured Eubacteriales bacterium
CCGAATCCGGACGGCCCCGGTCACCTGTATGAATGCCCGAAATGCCATCAGCGCTGTTATATGGATCCCAAAGGCTGATCAGCGAAAACATTTTGGTGAATACTCATTCCTGACAATTTAAGAAGGACTTGTTCATGAGCTTTAAAAAACTGTTTCCCACCATCGCACTATTTTTGGTGCTGCTTCTCCTGATTTCCTGTTCCGGATGCCCCGGACAGGAGACCGGAGAGAGCGGCAGCGAAGCTGCGCCTTCGGGAAGCAGCAAAGAGAGCGTCGTGGAGAGCAGTACAGAGAGCCTTTCCGAAGATGAACCCTCGTCAGGCGAATCGGATCCTTCCGGAAGTGTCCCGGGGAAGAATTCCTCAGAGACTGAAAACACTACCGAGTCAGAGACCTCAGAAAGCGAAAGCGATTCGGACGATTCTTCGGAATCGGAGAGCGAAACAGAGCCGGAATCGACAACCGAACCGCCGCATGTGCATAAGCTGGAATTCACGGCAGGCGTATATCCAACCTGCACGGAGCCTGGTCATTATGAGTATTACCGATGCAGTGAGTGCGGCGCCTGCTTCTTTGACCGGGACATGCAGAGTCCGATCAGCTCATTTGACGAGACCGTTATTCCGCCGACCGGCCACAAGCTCGTGTATCACCCTTCAGACTCACCGGACTGTGATGAAATCGGCGTGGTGACGGCCTATTACGAGTGCGAAAACTGCGGAAACTGGTTCTTTGATGATCAAGGCCTGCAGCTCGTGGAGGATCATGAGGCGCTCGTTACAACAGGATCTCATCAGCTTTCCCACGTCGAAGGCATCGAACCGAGCTGTAAAAACTTCGGTGTGAAGGAACACTGGAAATGTGCGATCTGCTTCCGCCGCTTCTATGATGAAAAGGCGGAACAGCCGGTTGCGGACCCTGAAAAGGACCTTGTAATCGAGGCACTTCCGCATGATCTCCAAAAAGTGGACACCGCTGAAGCAACCTGCGGGCAGGACGGCGTGAAAACAGTGCATTATCAATGTAAAGCCTGCGGAAGCCGGTTCTATGATGAAAAAGGAGAGGAACCGGCTGATCCGAAGGATGTCATTATTCCGGCCACAGGGGAGCATGATTTAGAGCATGTCCCTGAAAAGGAAGCAACAGAGACCGAAGACGGTATGAAGGAACACTGGCGCTGCAAGGTCTGCGGCGGGCTGTTCCTGGATGAAAAGGGCGAGAAACCGGTGAAATCCCAGGAGGAGCTGGTGATCCCGAAAAAGAATTCGGGAGAGGAATCTTCCTCCGAGACCGAGAACAGTACGGAGCAGAAGTAACAGCGTTCCCGCTGTAGTGTTTATTCGTGATTTTTACTGAAAAAAGGCCGCAGAAAGCCGGAAATACTTCAGACCATTCCGATTGACTTCCTGCGGCCCTTTTGCTATAATCCATCTTAATATCCAGAAGTATCAGAAAGGCATCGAAGGTTAACTGACAGTCACATTTGAAAAGGAGAGAGACATGGGTCGTATTATCGGAGAAGGAATTACCTTTGACGACGTTCTGCTGGTTCCCCAGTATTCGGACGTCACCCCCAACATGGTTTCTTTACGGACCAGGCTGACGAAAAATTTAACACTGAACATTCCTCTTATGAGTGCCGGTATGGACACTGTCACGGAGTATCGCATGGCAATTGCGATGGCAAGACAGGGTGGTATCGGCATTATTCATAAGAACATGTCGATTCAGGAACAGGCCGAAGAAGTGGATAAGGTCAAACGCTCGGAGTTTGGCGTTATTACCGATCCCTTCTATCTTTCACCCGAGCACACGCTCGCAGATGCAAATGAACTGATGGCCAAGTATCGGATTTCCGGCGTACCGATCACAGAAGGCACTAAACTGGTCGGTATCCTCACAAACCGTGACTTGAAATTCGAAACCGATTTCACTAAGAAGATTTCTGAGTGCATGACCTCCGAAGGACTGGTGACAGCAAAGGTCGGTACGACACTGGAGGATGCGAAGAAAATCCTCGGCGCGGCACGCGTGGAAAAGCTGCCGATCGTGGATGACGACTTCAACCTCAAAGGCCTTATTACGATCAAGGACATTGAGAAGGCTATCAAGTATCCGAATTCCGCAAAGGATGAACAGGGACGACTTCTGTGCGGCGCGGCGGTCGGTGTGACCGCAAATGTGCTTGAGCGCGTGGACGCACTGGTTCAGGCCGGCGTCGATGTCGTGGTTATCGATTCCGCACACGGTCATTCACAGAACATCCTGAATACGTTGAGGCTGATCAAGGGTAAGTACCCAGATCTGCAGGTGATCGCTGGAAACGTGGCGACCGGAGAAGCAACACGCGATCTGATTGAAGCCGGCGCGGACTGCGTCAAGGTCGGTATCGGCCCCGGGTCGATCTGCACAACCCGTGTTGTCGCAGGTATTGGTGTCCCACAGATTTCGGCAGTAATGGATGCCTATGAAGTTGCGAAGGAATACGATGTGCCGATCATCGCAGACGGCGGCATCAAGTTCTCAGGAGACATTGTCAAGGCAATCGCCGCTGGAGCAAATGTCTGTATGATGGGTTCGCTTTTTGCGGGCTGTGATGAAGCGCCTGGTGCAACGGAACTCTATCAGGGCAGAAAATACAAGGTTTACCGTGGTATGGGGTCTCTCGCGGCCATGGAAGCCGGTTCGAAAGACCGCTATTTCCAGGAAGGCGCGAAGAAACTTGTTCCGGAAGGAGTTGAAGGCCGCGTGGCTTACCGCGGGTCAGTTGAGGATACTGTGTTCCAGCTTCTCGGCGGACTTCGTTCCGGCATGGGCTACTGCGGTACGCCGGATATCGAAAGCCTCAAAGAAAACGGCAAATTTATCAAGATTTCGGCGGCCGGACTTCGGGAAAGCCATCCGCACGATATTCATATCACGAAAGAGGCGCCGAACTACAGCGTCGAAGAGTAATCGGATAACAGGAGACCCGCCCTTTGTGGGCGGGTCTCTGTCATGAAAAGGGTTTTATCATAATGAATCGTAATCATCGCAGCAAAAAACTCCGCAGATACCTGAAGCCTTTCCTTGCATTGCTTCTTTCTCTCTCACTTTGTCTGAACCTGTCCTCCTGTCTCATCGGGTCCGCGTATTTGATGGGCGATGCGCTCGGGCTTTTTGATGACGAAGAAGAGTATGATCCGGACTTTGATTACTGGGCATCTGAGCATGAAACCGATCGTCCGACAAGGCCGACGGAACAGACGGAGAGACCTACGGAACGACCGACGGAAAGACCGGAGACGGAAGCTTCGGAAAGAACGGAGGAGGAAGAAAGCACTTCTCAGGTTCCAGAGAGCACCGTGACGGAAACGGCCGAATCACCCACGGAAGCGACCCAGAATGCTGTACTGGAGATGCGGGTCAGCTCGGACAACGGAGAGCTTGAAATCACACGCCCTTCCCGTGAAAATGAAACCCCGATGGGCGACCGGGGAATCTGGACGGTCTTTGTCTATCTCTGCGGAACGGATCTGGAATCCGAAGGCCGCGGCCAGGGCGGTATGGGAACTGCAGACCTGCAGGAGATGATCGACAGTTCGAAAAACGCATCAATCCGTTTTGTCGTGGAGACCGGCGGAACCTCCTTCTGGTACAATGACACTGTTTCAGCTAAAACGAATGAGCGTTTTCTGATCGCGAACGGAACCATCACGAAGCTTGTGGATCTCGGGAAGCGCGGTATGGGCGCACCCGGAACGCTCCTGGATTTTCTGACTTATGGAATTGAAAACTATGCCTCCGAAAAGATGGCGCTTGTTTTCTGGAATCACGGCGGCGGAAGTATTACCGGTGTGTGCTTTGACGAGCTCTTTGACTTTGATTCGCTGACGCTTCGGGAGATTGATACGGCGCTCTCGACGGTTTCGCGCTCCATGACGGACCGTTTCGAGCTGATCGGCTTTGATGCCTGCCTGATGGGAACGCTGGAAACGGCGAATATTCTTGCAAACTACGCACGCTATATGGTCGGATCCGAGGAGAGTGAGCCCGGATCAGGCTGGGATTACTCGGCCTTCGGCAGCTTCCTCGAGAGGAACCCTAATGCGGACGGTGCCGCTTTCGGCAGAATGATCTGCGACAGTTTCTATGAAGCCTGCGCGGCACAGAATGACTCGGATATCGCGACACTTTCCGTGATCGACCTCGAGAAGCTTGATTCGATGCTGGTTTCATTCAACCGCTTCTCACGGGATATTTATGACGCAGGTTCTGACAGTGAAACGCTGACAGAACTTGTCCGCGGCATCCGTTCGGCCGAAAACTTCGGCGGCAACAACCGGGTTGACGGCTATACCAACATGGTAGATCTCGGCGGACTGGTTCAGGCCTGCAGCAGTGCTTCGTCGGAAGCGTCGAATCTGCTGTCGCTTCTTTCGGATACCGTTATTTACAAGATTTCCGGGAGGGATCATGAGAATGCTTCCGGACTTTCCCTGTACTATCCGCTGGAAGTGCAGGGCTCTTCGGAGTTTTCCACGTTCAGTGATATCTGTGTAAGTCCCTATTATCTTTCCTTTGTAGACCGGCAGGCCTACGGCGGTGTCACAGGCGGCGATACCGGAAGCTATGATGACGACACCTGGTTTGAAGACGACGGATTCTGGAGCTGGCTGTTAGACGATGAGTACTTTGATGATGAGGATTACGACTGGGAAAATGACTATGACGGAACCTGGGATTCTGACGAAGATGAGGATGATTACTGGTATTACCTGGACGACTATGAAACGACCGGTGAAAGCAGCCTGATCACCTTCTCCGAGCCGCCCCAGATGGATGACGAAGGCGGGTACTATTTCGTTCTGGATGATGATGGCTATTACTATACCGCGGATGTAACCGCCTATGTTTACCAGCTGTCTTCGGACGGCGAGGACGTCATCGAGCTTGGCGAAACCATCGATGTCTATGCGGACTGGGATTCAGGACGTTTTGCGGATATGTTTGACGGATACTGGATCTCGCTTCCGGACGGGCAGAACCTTGCGCTCTATGTAGTGGATTATGCAGATGACTCTGTGCTGTATTCCAGCCCGGTTTACCTGAATGACGATGAAACAAATCTCCGGATCCGTCAGTACTATGACAGCGGGGTCTGCATCATCGAAGGAGCTTTCGACGGTATCAGCGAATACGGTGCCTCTTCCCGCGAGACCAGGACTGTGAATCCCGGTGACGTGATTGTTCCGCGCTATTACGCCTGGAACCTTGACACCGAAGAAGACATAGAGTATTACGGCTACGAGTATACGGTAACCGATGATATGGAGATCTATTACAGCATCATGGATGAGGGCGATTACTTCTATGCTTTCTGCATTTTCGATCTTTTCGGGGATTACTACCTGACAGATTTTGCTTCCTATGCAGTAGAGGAAGACGGCTCCGTCAGCTGGTATGAGTTTTAAACGGGCGGGTTTTCCGGTTCCTTCCCGCGTGAGTCGGTTATTCTGTAAAATATCGTCATTCTCTCGGAAACGAGGTCCACGGCCTTATCATGGAGCAGAACGACCGGGATTGCAATGACGGAAGACCTGCAGCACAGCTTATTTTGAAGATGCGGATCATCTGATTGTAACAGTCCGGAACATGAATGGCTGGCTTGTTTCGACCGCACATATCCGCTTTGACGGCCCGGACATCGACATCCCTTGAGGAACGTGATATGCTGTACGAGAACCTTCCGCCGGCGATACGGTACGGAAAGGGCAGAAGGATCCGGCTGATTCGACAAAATCACGAGGTTTCATCGGGATTTGACGCAATCAATCAACAATTCAAATAATTGACAAAATCCTCCTGAGGTTGTAAAGTTATGACAATATGGCTTTGCAATTTCGGGAGGTTTTTTATGGAACTCGTGATGAGAAAAGATGTCCCCGTCGAAGAGACCTGGGACCTGTCGCTGATTTATAAAACGGAAGAGGAATTTCAGGAAGCGGTCAAAAAGATGACGGCGCTTGCGGAGGATCTCTGTGCGAAATATCCGGGGAAACTGCTGGACGCGGATACGATTGTTTCCTGCCTCGATGAATACGATGAATATCTCAAAATCGAGGTCCTGGTCGGCAGCTATACCGGGCTTGCGGCTTCGGTGGATTATTATGATACGGAAATTCAGGAGAAGGATGCGCGGCTGACATCGATTCTGACGGAGCAGTCAAGCCGGCTCAGTTTCATTCGCTCTGAAATTCTCCTGTGCAGTGAAGAGGTGATCCGGGAAGCAATCGAAAAGACAAGGGTTGCAAAGGGCTTCCTCTCAGACCTTCTCCGGGACAAGCCGCACCGCCTGAGTCCGGAGACCGAGCGTGTTCTCACTGCTTTTTCCGAGACTTTCTTTGCGCCGGAGCGGATCTACAACATGGCGAAACTTGCGGACATGAAGTTCCCGAATTTCACCGTAAACGGAAAGGAATACCCGCTGGGATATTCGCTTTTCGAGGATGATTACGAGTACGAGCGCGATACGGATGTCCGCCGCGCGGCTTTCAGGGCTTTTTCCGACAAGATCAGGCAGTATGAGAATGTAACGGCGGAAGCCTACAACACCTGTGTAAAGATTGACAAGACTCAGGCCGGGCTTCGCGGATACAAAGACGTTTTTGACTATCTCCTGTTTGACCAGAAGGTCACGCGTGAGATGTACGACCGCCAGATTGACCTGATCACCGAAAAGCTTGCGCCGCATATGAGAAAGTACGCGAAGCTGATCCAGAAGATCTACGGACTGGACACGATGACCTTTGCCGACCTGAAGCTTCCGCTGGACCCGGATTATGATCCGAAGGTCACGATCGAGGAATCGCATCAGTACGTCCGTGAAGGCCTGTCGGTTCTCGGAGAGGACTATGTCGCGATGATCGACGAAGCCTACCGGGACCGCTGGATTGATTTTGCGAAGAACCAGGGCAAGATGACCGGCGGATTCTGCGCCTCACCATACGGCAGGGGTTCCTTTATCCTGCTTTCGTGGAACAACCGGATGTCGGATGTGTTCACGATCGCGCATGAACTTGGCCATGCGGGGCACTTCAAGCTCGCGAATGAGAACCAGTCGCAGTGGGATACGGATGTTTCGACCTACTTTGTGGAAGCGCCTTCGACGATGAACGAAATCCTGCTTGCACATCACCTCCTGAAAACGAACAATGACCCCAGATTCCGCCGCTGGGTGCTTTCGTGCATGATCGGGAACACCTATTATCATAACTTTGTGACCCATCTTCGGGAGGCCTGGTACCAGCGCGAAGTCTACAAGATTATCGATGACGGCGGTTCGGTGAATGCGGAAACCTTGTCCGGAATCTTCAAAAAGAACCTGGAGCTTTTCTGGGGTGATACGGTAGAACTTCCGGAAGGTGCGGAACTCACCTGGATGCGGCAGCCGCATTACTATATGGGCCTGTATTCCTACACTTACAGCGCCGGGCTCACAGTCGCGACGCAGGCGGCTTTACGGATCGAAAGAGAAGGCCAGAAGGCAGTTGAGGACTGGAAAAAGGTGCTCTGTGCCGGTTCTACTCTGGATCCTGCGGGACTCGCAAAACTCGCCGGAATCGACATTTCGACGGACCAGCCGCTTCTTGATACGATTGACTATATCGGGTCGATTGTGGATGAGATTGAGAAGCTGACAGAAGAGATCGGAGACTGAGAATGCCTGAAAAAATCTACAGAATATTGGTCATTAATCCCGGATCGACCTCTACGAAGGTCAGCCTCTTTGACAATGAAACCTTAGTTTTTGAGCGGAGCCTTTTCCATGACGCAGACGTGCTGCTGCAGTATCCGCATGTCAATAACCAGACGCCTTTCCGTTATAGGGTGATCATGGACATGCTGCAGGAGGAGGGCGTCGCACCGGAATCAATCGACGCCTTTGTCGGCCGCGGCGGTTCTGCCTGCACGCAGCCCGGCGGCATTACGACAGTCGACCAGAAGCTCTATGACGATACGGAAGCTGCAGTCGGCGGCTCGGAGCATCCGGCAAAGCTCGGCGTCATGCTGGCCTTCAGCTTCGCTAAGAACTTCAAAAAGCCCGCTTTTACGCTTAATCCGACAAATGTGGACGAATACTGCGACTATGCGCGCCTCACGGGAATACGGGGCGTTTACCGCGTTTCTCATTCGCATGTGCTGAACCAGAAAGCAGTCGCGGCCTACCATGCGAAAGAAGTGCTCGGCGGGAAGTATGAGGAATACAATTTCATCGTCGCGCACATCGACGGCGGCATTACGGTTTCTGCACATGAGCATGGCCGCATGATTGACGGCAACATGGGTGCGGACGGAGAAGGCGCCTTTACGCCGACCCGGATCGGCTCGGTTCCGGTTCTTGCGCTTTTAGATTACATCGAAGAAAACGGCGTCGATGAAGTGCGGCTTCGCTGCTCGAGAAAAGGCGGCTTTGTCGACCTGTTTGGTACGGCAAATTCGGATACGATTCACGCGCTGGTGGAGCAGGGCGACCGGAAGGCTTCTCTTGTATGGAATACGATGATTTACCAGATCTGCAAAATGATCGGAGAGCAGAGCGCGGTTCTGAAGGGGAAAGTCGACGGGATCCTTTTAACCGGCGGGCTGATGCGCTTTTCGGATATCATGGAAGGGATCAAGGACCGCTGCTCCTGGATTGCGCCGATCTCCGTCTACCCCGGAGAAATGGAGCAGGAGGCACTTGCAATGCCGACGCTTCAGGTCCTGCGCGGGGAGGTTACGCCTCTCCGCTATACCGGCAAAAATGTATGGGACGGATTTCCGGGAGTGGAGTTCTGATACAAAGGAAGATAACCGCGAATATCGTCAGGACTGAAGAAGCAAAAGAAGGAGAAAACCATGAGCCTTACAGAGATGATCCGGAAAAAGGCCGGAAA
>CADCPV010000297.1 GCA_902803345.1 uncultured Eubacteriales bacterium
CCGCAGTTCCAGAAATATGCGCTGAACCACTTTATTGAGGGCAATACGCTCGATACACTCGTACCTTTCATTCTGATCTACCTCGGGATTCTTCTCACGCAGACGATCGGGAACCTGATTTCCGGCTACCAGGGCGGAAAAATCGAAATGTACGTCTCACGGGACATGCGGCGCGCGAGTTTCAACCACCTGCAGACCCTGTCGTTTTCGTATTACAACCAGAACAGCGTCGGCTACATCCACTCGCGTGTCATGAGCGATACCGGGCGAATCGGCGGGCTTGTCAGCTGGTCCCTGATGGACGGCGTCTGGAACCTGACCTATATGGTCGGATCGATCATCGCGATGTTCATGATGAACTGGAAGCTCTGCCTTCTGGTCCTGGTAATTGTTCCGCTGGCGACGCTCGCTTCCGCTTATTTCCAGCGGCATCTGGTGCGGCTGAACCGGCGCGTTCGTGAGATCAACTCGCAGATTACCTCCGGTTTCAACGAAGGCATTACCGGTGCGAAAACCACGAAAACGCTGGTTGCGGAACAGCGGATGGAAGAGGACTTCAATCAGACCAGCCGTGAAATGACCAAGACTGCGGTCAAAACCGCGCATTTCCGCTCGATGTTCGTTTCGACGATCAGTTTTGCTTCCTACATTGCGCTCTCCCTCGTGCTGTGGCGCGGCGGAAAGCTGACACTTGCACAGATGCTCGAACTGGGAACGCTGGCGGCTTTCACTTCCTACGCGCTGAACCTGATGGAGCCAATCCAGTGGATCGTGCGTGCGCTGTCGGACCTTGTGACGGTTCAGGTCAATATCGAGCGCTTCACACGGCTGATGGAGACTGAATCGGATGTCGCGGACAGCCCGGAAGTCATCGAAAAGTACGGCGACGCCTTCCATCCGAAGAAGGAAAACTGGGAAGAACTCTACGGAGACGTGGAATTCGATGATGTGACCTTCATGTATCCGGACGGCGATGAAAACGTACTGGAGCACTTCAACCTGAAGGTTCCGCAGGGTACGAATGTCGCGATCGTCGGTGAAACCGGCGCAGGAAAGTCAACGCTTGTAAACCTCGTCTGCCGCTTCTTTGAACCGACGGAGGGGCGGATCCTGATTGACGGACGGGACGCGCGGGAGCGCTCGCAGCTCTGGCTGCACTCGAACATCGGCTACGTCCTGCAGACCCCGCACCTGTTCTCCGGAACCGTGAAGGAAAACCTGCTGTACGGAAAGCCGGATGCGACAATGGAGGAGATCGAAGCCGCGGTCAAAGCGGTTTCGGCGGATTCCGTAATTGAGCGGATGGATAAAGGCTACGACAGCGACGTCGGTGAGGGCGGTGATCTTCTTTCGACCGGCGAGAAGCAGCTTCTCAGTTTCGCGCGGGCGATCCTCAGTAATCCCCGGATCTTCGTTCTGGATGAAGCGACGAGCTCCATTGACACGGTGACGGAGAAGCTGATCCAGGATGCGATCGAGCACCTGATGAAGGGCCGTACTTCCTTTGTGATTGCGCACCGCCTTTCGACGATCCGCCAGGCGGATGTAATTCTTGTCGTACGCGACGGCAAGATTATTGAACACGGCCGCCATAACGAACTGATGAAGATGCGCGGCTATTATTACAATCTTTACACCCGCCAGTTCACCGAAGAACTGATGAACAGCGGAGCAATATAAAGCCCCGCGGGACCTTACTGTCTGCGAAACTCGTCTGCGGGATCGTACTGCCTCTTCGGTGACGGTTCCAGGTCACCTCAGAAGCAGCACGATAACCCTCGACTCGCGTGTATCGAAACGACATAAAGAGCACAGGACCTGGTCCCGTGGTTCATGAAAAGGAGAAGCGTATGAATTGCAGAAAAAGATGGATCTGCTGCCTGGCGGCGGTCCTGATGATCGGAATGATGCTTTCGGGATGTACCGACGGAAAGAAGGCGGTCGGTCCGAAGCCGCAGAAAGGACGTGCCGGTTCGGAAGCATACGAAGAGATTTTCGCACCTCTTCTTGAGAACATCAGCTGGGGCATGCAGGTTCACGAGCTGCCGTCAGACTACCCTGTCGTAAATGATGAAGCCATTCGCGGCGACGGTATTCTGACGATTCCGCTGTATATTTATGTGAAGGTATATGACCGGGACATGACAGTCTGGCTGAAATTCGATGAAGGAGACAATGCAGGCCTGTACGAAATGACGCTGCGTTTTGACCCTGAATTCTATGTGGAAATCCGGGACCGGATGATCCGGGATTTCGGTGCATATCAGACGGACGAAGGGGATCCGGAAAAATCGGTCTTCTTTCAGTCCCGTCCCATTTCGGATTATTACACAAAAGAGGAAATCCGGCAGATCTATCTGAAAATCATGGATGAAGAAGAACTGTCGGAAGAAGAGCTGGACTTTGCGATGGGGAATTCCGAATTTGTCTTCTCGGTGCATTCGGGCGGAACCATCAGCATGAGTGCGCGTAACCATATGGCGATCAAAAAGTCCTGGGAAGA
>CADCPV010000298.1 GCA_902803345.1 uncultured Eubacteriales bacterium
CGTTTTTACCGGAAACGCTGATCCCGATCAGCGTTTCCGTTGTTATATCCGCCCGCGGATTATTCGCGGAACTCGCCTGCGGGATTGCACTGCCCCTTCGGAGACGGTTCCAGGTCTCCTCAGAAGCAGTACAATAACCCTCGGCTCGGGGATATTGCAGACCGGAGCCGCGGAACTCGCCTGCGGGATCATACCGAAGAGATCCCTTTCAGATAACATATAGAAGGAGAGAAAAACATGATGGAAAAGACTATGGAGAAAATCGTCGCCCACTGCAAATCGAGAGGCTTTGTCTATCCCGGTTCCGAGATCTACGGCGGTCTCGCGAATTCCTGGGATTTCGGCCCGCTGGGTGTCGAGATGAAGAATAATGTCAAGAAGGCCTGGTGGAAGAAATTTGTCCAGGAATCCCCCTACAATGTCGGCCTGGATTCCGCGATCCTGATGAATCCGCGGACCTGGGTTGCATCCGGCCATCTCGGCGGCTTCTCGGATCCTCTGATGGACTGCAAAGCCTGTCACGAGCGCTTCCGTGCGGACAAGCTGATCGAGGACTATATGGCGGAGCAGGGCATAGTTCCGGAGAAAGCCATTGACGGCTGGACCAATGCGGAAATGAAGGCCTATATCGACGAGCACGAAATTGCCTGCCCCTCCTGCGGTGCGCGTGATTTCACGGATATCCGCCAGTTCAACCTGATGTTCAAAACCTTCATGGGCGTTACCGAAGACGCGAAGTCGACGGTTTACCTGCGTCCCGAAACCGCACAGGGCATTTTCGTGAATTTCAAGAATGTCCAGCGTACGACCCGCAAGAAAATCCCCTTCGGTATCGGCCAGATCGGCAAATCCTTCCGGAACGAGATCACGCCCGGCAACTTTATTTTCCGGATTCGTGAATTCGAGCAGATGGAACTGGAGTTTTTCTGCGAGCCCGGAACCGATCTGGAATGGTTCTCCTACTGGCGCTCTTTCTGCTACAATTTCCTGCTGTCTCTCGGCCTGAAAGAAGAGGAGCTGCGCCTTCGTGACCACGATCCGGAGGAGCTTTCCTTCTATTCTAAGGGCACGACTGACATCGAGTTCCTGTTCCCCTTCGGCTGGGGCGAACTCTGGGGCATCGCGGACCGTACAGACTACGACCTCACGCAGCATATCAATGAAAGCTCCGAGGATCTGTCCTACTTCGACGAGACCAAGGGCGAGAAATATGTGCCCTACGTTGTCGAGCCGTCTCTCGGCGCCGACCGTGTCATGCTGGCCTTCCTCTGCTCATCCTATGACGAAGAGGAATTAGAAGGCGGTGACATCCGCACCGTCATGCGCCTGCATCCGCAGATCGCGCCCGTTAAGGTAGCTGTCCTTCCGCTCAGCAAGAAACTGAACGAGAAGGCCGAGCAGATCTACTTTGATCTGTCGAAGGACATGAACTGCGAATTCGACGACCGCGGCTCCATCGGAAAGCGTTACCGCCGTGAGGACGAGATCGGCACCCCCTGGTGCATCACTTACGACTTCGACTCCGAAACCGATGGCTGCGTCACCGTCCGTGACCGCGATTCGATGGCGCAGGAGCGTGTTCCGATCGAAGGACTCCGCGACTACTTCCGTAAGAAAATGGAGTGGTAATTCAGCGAGCAGCAATTACGAGACGAGGGTGATTCTGCTGCTTTCGAGGTGACCTGGAACCGTCACCGGGAGGGCAGCAGAATCCCAAAGGCGAGTCAGGAAAAAGCGCCCCGGCATTTGCCGGGGCGCCTGATGCTTTTGGGCCTGTGGCCCTGAAAGATCAGTATTCGGGCTCGATGAGTCCGTAGTTTCCGTCCTTTCTCTTGTAGACTACGCTGACAAGATCGGTCTCGGAATTATAGAAAACGTAGAAACTGTGGTTGGACATATCCATCTGGAAGCAGGCTTCTTCGGGATCCATCGGCTTGATCGCAAAGCGTTTGGACTTGACGATCTTGATGGCCGGTTCTTCCTCTGCGTCCTCGTCGCTGGAATCCTCCATAAAATATGAAGAGAAGGAAGGTCTGTCCTGTTTCCTGTCAATCAGTTTCTTACGGTTCCGTCTGAGCTGGCGTTCAACAATGTCGTCGAGGAGGTCAATCGTGGTGTACATGTCGCTGGAGGATTCCTCCGCGCGGACCGTTGTACCCTTCATCGGGATGGTGACCTCCACTTTCTGCTCACCCCGCTGAACACTGAGCGTAACATGAATCTCCGTGTTGTCGTTAAAG
>CADCPV010000299.1 GCA_902803345.1 uncultured Eubacteriales bacterium
ATGGAGTTCACTGTGTTTTCCGCTAATGCCGATACAGCAGCACAGACAATATCGCTGCCTGCTTCCGCGTATCCGCTGTGGCCCGAGATCTGAAATCCCAAAACCTGTCCGTCGGAATCCTGATAAACAGTAACCTTCAACATGATTAAGCGTTAATGGATTCGATCTTAACCTGTGTGTAAGCCTGTCTGTGACCGTTTTTCTTGTGGTAGCCGGACTTCGCCTTGTACTTATAGACAACTACCTTCTTGCCGCGGCCGTTCTTCTCAACTTCGCCGACAACCGTCGCACCCGCAAGAACCGGGGTACCGACTCTGAGAGACCCATCATTAACGGCAAGAACCTGATCAAATGTGACCTTGGAGCCAGCTTCGGCATCCAGTTTCTCAACTCGAATGATATCGCCCTCTTTTACGGTGTACTGCTTTCCGCCTGTTGCAATAATCGCGTACATCAAAAGGACCTCCTTTTATCATTACTCGCCAGCTTCGGCGGTTCATAAGCATGAACACTTACAGCCCCACTGTGCGGCATACCCGAATAAGATACATCAAATCAAGGGATTTGTCAAGCGGTTTTTTCAGAAATCCGCCCCGTAATCAATGAGCGCGCGAAGCTTCCCGTCTTCCTCTCCGTACAGTTCATCCCGGTTTACGGTGAAGGTCAGCGGATCGTAGTCAAAGCCAAGCGACCGGAAGAATGTTTCCATGACGAGTTCCGGTTTCAGGTTGCTTGCGGAGCCGGTATCGACGCAGAGAAAAATACTGTCTCCTCTCCGTTCGTATTTCCGGATCTGTTTTGCAAGATCCACTTCTTTCACGGAAGTCTTGGTCTTCTTCTCAGTCAGGATTTCGGGCTGGTTCAGGAAACTCTCAAGTTTTGTGAAAAAATCCCCCATGTCCGAAAACAGACCTTTCTCCCAGGGCTCATATCCTTCCCGGAACTTCAGCGTGTAATCCGCGGCAGCGAGACTTGCCATCGCATTCTTCGCGTCGTCCGGCAGCAGGCAGGCATCCGTGATTTGAAGATCCGGCAAGCTGACCGCATTCATACAGGCAATCAGTTCCTGTTTCGGCGGAACCGAATTGAATTCGATGTCCGCATATTCTCCGTCCGAAGTGAGTCCGAGCCCGAGCGGCGTCGCGAAACTCATCTCCTGGTGCGGAGAAAAGCCGTTCGAATACTTCACATCCAATTTCGCCCTTCGGTTCAGCTTCTGGAAGTACCGCATGACATCAAGATGCCCGATAAAGCGGAGGTTTCCCTGCTTACTGAATTTCAGCCTGATTTTCAACGCAGACACCTCCTCCTGATTTCCTCATGCCGCATCCGCTGCATTTTTCACGGCAGTTCGGCGTCACTTTTCCGAGACGCGCATTTTCCCATTCGCGCTCCAGATACCGTCTCGATACGCCGATATCGATGAAATCCCATGGCAGGATTTCCGAAAGATTCCTTTCCCGATAATTGTAGAAGTCAAATGTGATGCCAAGCTCCTCCATGCACGCAAGCCAGACGTCATACTTCATATGCTCTGCCCAGGCGTCGTACATACAGCCGCGCCGGTAGGCAAGCTCGATCAGATCACAGAGTTTCCGGTCTCCCCGGGCAAACAGGCCCTCAAGCTCGGTCTGTGTATCGCTGTGATAGTGATACACAAGAGACTTTCGGTTCAGCTGTTCCCGCATCGTATCCTTGACAAGGTAGGCTTTTTCGGAAAACTCCTCCGCACGGAGCATCGGGGCCCACTGGAACGGAGTGAAGGGCTTCGGCACAAAGAAGCTGGTGGAAGCCTGCACCTCCACTCTTCCGCGGCGCTTTTCCTTCGGAACGGTTTCATAGTAGACCGCAGCGATTTTATTGGCCAGCACCGGGATTTCCCGGACGTCTTCTTCCGTCTCAAAAGGCTGGCCGAGCATGAAATACAATTTTACCTTGTTCCAGCCGCCTTCAAAGGCTTTCCGCGCGCCTTCCAGGATTTCTTCCTCCGTCAGGCCTTTATTGATAATGTCCCGGAGGCGCTGGGAACCGGCTTCCGGTGCAAAGGTCAGACTGGACTTTTTAATATCCTGGATCCGGCCCATGATGGAAAGCTCAAAACTGTCGATCCGAAGCGAAGGCACGCCGATATTGATCTTGTGCTCCTCACAGTACGGCAGAATAAACTCCATAAATTCCTGGAAGTCCGAATAGTCGGAAGTCGCGAGCGAGCTGATATTCAGTTCCTCATAGCCTGTGGATTCGAGCATCTCAACAGCCGCTTTTTTCAGGAATTCCAGCGAACGGTTCCGCGTCGGGCGGTAAATCATCCCCGCCTGGCAGAAACGGCAGCCGCGGATGCAGCCGCGCATCACCTCCAGCGTCGCGCGGTCCATCATGCCGCGGGACAGCGGGACAATCGGACGCAGGGGATACGGAAGGTCATCGCCCATATCTTCTCCCAAAGTTTCCTTCCGTACACAGATTTCGCGGCGCACTTTTTCCGGCGCATGCGGGTCTGTGCTGTGGAAATCCGCGATGGTTCCGTCCCCATGGTATCGGACCTCGTAAAACTGCGGCACATAGAGCCCTGGGATCTCCGCAAGCGCCTGCAGCACCTTTGTACGTGACGAATTTCGGGCCTTACAGGCCTTGTAGGCCTCTACTATGGTATCATATCCGGTTTCGGCCTCACCCATGTAAAACACGTCAAAAAACGCAGACATCGGCTCGGGATTGTAGGCGCAGGCGCCGCCGCCGATTACGATCGGATCGGATTCTGTACGATCCTTTGCCCGTAATGGAATCCCCGAAAGATCCAGCACCTGCAGGACATTTGTATAGCACATTTCGTACTGCAGCGTGATCAGCAGAAAATCGAAGTCCCGGACCGGGCGCTGCGACTCAACCGCAAACAAAGGAATGTTCCGTTTGCGCATGATCTGATCCAGATCAGTCCAGGGACTGTACACGCGGTCGCACATCGCGTCCGTACGGCGGTTGAACTGCTCGTAAATGATCTGCATCCCGAGATTCGCCGTACCGATTTCGTAGACATCCGGGAAGCAGAAAGCGACCTTTACGTCGTAATCATCCGGGTTTTTATTGTATGCATTGTATTCTCCGCCGATATAGCGGCTCGGTTTTTCCACCGAAAGCAGAATATCGTCGGAGAGTGCAAGTTTACTCATGGTTTATCTCCAGATTTTTTCAGGTTTTTACTCTCTTCTTCTGTCAGTTTTCTTGCCTCACCGGGTTCAAGCCCCTGAAGGTTCAGCGGCCCGAAACGCTCCCGCCGAAGATACAGGACCTCACAGCCGATTTTCGCAAACATCCTCTTCACCTGATGGTATTTCCCTTCGGAAATTGTGAGTCGTGCAGAACGTGCTGACAGCTTTTCAAATCCGTCTGCCGGCTTTGCGGTGAAATCCGAAAACGACATCGGCCGGGACAAAAGTTCCGCCGCATTTTCAGGAAGATCTGAACGAAGCTCAGCATAATAGGTCTTTTCCACATGGTACTTCGGGCTCAGAAGCCGGTGTGAAAGTTCTCCGTCATTTGTCACAAGAAGCAGGCCTTCCGTATCAAGATCGAGCCTTCCGACAGACGCAAGATCCTTTCTTTTCGAAGGAATCAGCTCCATGACAGTGGGTTTACTACGATCTTCTGTCGCTGTCAGGTATCCGGCCGGCTTATACAGAATCCAGTATTCATAAGGGGAAAGGTCCACCGGGTTTCCGTCGAAAAGAACCTGATCGGCTTCTGACACCTGCCGATCAGCCTTCCGGACAGTCTCATCATTCACTCTGATTCTGCCTCTTATGATCAGCTCCCGGACTTCTTTTCTTGTACCGATGCCCTGATCCGACAGGGCTTTATCAAGGCGCAAATTTCCTTCCTCCCCGTGATATACCAACTGCCGCGCAGCAGGTCTTCTGCTGCGCGGCACAGGTTCTGAAAGTTCATCGATTCAGCAATCAGTCTTCCGTATAATCGGGATCCTTGCTGTAATCCTGGTAATTGTTTCCGCGGTTGTAATTGCGGTTGTTGTTCCGGTCGCGCTTATTGCGGTCATTCCGGTCATAACGGTCGCTCTTCTCTTCGCGCTCCGCCTGCGGAACATAAGGCTTGTTGGCATCCTTGATCGAGAAGCTGTAGCGGCCCATCTTGTCCTTGCCGAGGCAGACAACATCGACTTCGTCACCGATATTCAGCACGTCTTCCACACGGTTGATGCGTTCCTTCGCAACCTTCGAGATATGAACCATGCCCTCCTTGCCGGGAGCAAACTCCAGGAAAGCGCCGAATTCGCGGATCGAAACGACCTTGCCATGCAGCTTCTGGCCTTCATAGAACTCGGTCACGATGATCTCGACGGTCTTCTTGGCCTTTTCCATCATCTCCGGATCGGTGCCGCAGATTGCGACAGAACCGTCTTCCGAAATGTCGATCTTCACGCCGCACTCGTCGATAATGCGGTTGATGACTTTGCCCTGCTTGCCGACAACATCGCCGATCTTCTGGGGATCGATCTGGATCGTAATGATCTTCGGGGCGTATTTCGAGAGTTCCGGACGCGGAGCCGGGATCGCCTTTGCCATCACTTCGTCCATGATGTAGACGCGCGCTTCACGGCAGCGTGCGATTGCGCCGCGGATGATGTCCGGGGTCAGGCCGTGGATTTTGATATCCATCTGAATGGCCGTAATGCCTTTATGGGTACCGGTTACCTTGAAATCCATGTCACCGAAGAAGTCCTCAAGGCCCTGGATGTCAGTAAGGAGTACATAATCGTCATCCGTATCGCCGGTTACAAGACCGCAGCTGATGCCGCCTACCATCGCCTTGATCGGAACGCCTGCTGCCATCAGGGACATGCAGCTTGCGCAGGTCGAAGCCATGGAGGTAGAACCATTGGATTCGAAGGTCTCGGAGACGCAGCGGATCGCGTAGGGGAATTCTTCCTCAGAGGGCAGAACCGGCAGAAGCGCACGCTCTGCCAGAGCGCCGTGACCGATCTCGCGGCGGCCGGGGCCGCGGCTGACCTTGGTTTCACCGACCGAATAGGACGGGAAATTGTAATGGTGCATATAGCGCTTGCCGGTCTCGTTCTCATCAAGACCGTCGAGACGCTGGCCTTCCGAAAGCGGAGCAAGCGTGCAGACGTCGCAGATCTGGGTCTGGCCGCGGGTGAACATCGCAGAGCCGTGAACACGGGGAACGATATCAACTTCCGCAGCAAGCGGACGAATCTGAGAAAGTTCTCTTCCATCCGGACGCTTGTGATCCTTCAGGATCATCTTGCGGACAGTCTTCTTCTGGTAGTTGTAAAGCGCTTCGTCGATGATCGGAAGCCACTCATCATGCTCGCCGGCATAGCGCTCACGGAGCTGCTCTTTCAGCGCATAGATATTGTTCTCACGAACCTGCTTCTCATCGGTGAATACTGCACTTTCCATCTGCTCGGACGGAATCACAGTGAGCATATCGTTCCAGAGGTCTTCCGGAATCACATGCTGTGTATAGCTGTGCTTTTCCTTGCCGCATTCAGCAACGATCTGGTCGATGAAACGGATGATTTCGCCGTTCTTTTCGTGTGCGAGGAAGATTGCTTCCAGCATCTGATCCTCAGGAATCTCGTTCGCGCCGGCTTCGATCATGATGACTTTTTCACGGGTCGAAGCAACGGTCAGGGCGAGATCCGAAACCTTGCGCTGTGCGCTTGTGGGGTTGATGACAAATTCACCGTCGACAAGGCCGATCTGGGTTGCCGCGATCGGGCCGTCAAAGGGGATGTCGGAAATGGATACGGCGATCGAAGAACCAAGCATTGCGGTTACTTCGGGGCCGCAGTCGGGATCGACTGACATGACGAGTGCATCGATTGTCACGTCATTGCGGTAATCCTTAGGGAACAGGGGGCGCATCGGGCGGTCAATAACACGGCTCGTCAGAACCGCATGTTCCGAAGCACGGCCTTCGCGCTTGTTGAAGCCGCCGGGAATCTTGCCGACAGCATACATTTTCTCTTCGTACTCAATGGAAAGCGGGAAGAAATCGATGCCTTCCCGGGGCTCTTTGCTGGCAGTCGCGGTAACCAGAACGGTGGTGTCACCGTAGTGCATGAAAGCGGCGCCGTTGGCCTGAGCAGCGACACGTCCGATGTCAACTGTCAGGGTTCTTCCCCCGAGGTCGAGGGAATACGACTTGTAATTACTCATTTTTTCTCCTTCTCTTCTCTTCTGACACGATGGTGTCCGTCTTTTGATCAGCTGAATAAACATCGCGCTGCCGCCGCTCCGCGGCTTTACCAGCGCGCCTTATTCATACGTTGAGGGACGCCAAAAAGCCGTCCCTCAAAATTTGAATTACCTTCTTAAGCCTAATTTCTCAATCAGAGCACGATAACGGTTGATGTCTTTCTTCTTGAGGTAATCAAGCATGCCCCTTCTCTGACCGACCATCATGAACAGGCCGCGGCGGGAATGATTATCCTTCTTGTTGACTTTGAGGTGCTCTGTAAGCTCCTGAATCCTTGCGGTCAGGATTGCTACCTGTACTTCGGGCGAACCGGTGTCGCCTTCCTTCAAACCGTACTCTTTGATAATTGCAGCTTTCTTTTCCTTTGAAATCATGAGAGATTTCCTCCTTATATTTTCTTACCGGAGACCGGGTCATCGGTCGGAAATTCCAGAAAACTCAGCGTCCGGCGCACACCGACATACTATAGCACGAAACGTTTGAAATGTAAAGGACTTTTTACGATTTCCTGTCAAAAACCGAATCCAGCTCGACTTCATCCTCCGAAATGATCTCGACATCATCGTCTTCTAAGATCGGTTCACCGACTGCAGCAGGCTCTGAAGAAAGCGTTTCCGAACTTGGCACTTCCTCTTCCGTTTCGGGAATAATCAGGTCTTCATCCGGAATCGGCGGTTCTTTCGGTACGTCCGGCTGCTTATCGAAATCAGAAACCGTTTCGACAGGAACTGCAGGAATCACGGGAATCGCATCAGAAGACGCATCCGCCGCCGGTGTCTCCGGGCTCACTTCTTCAGCAGGTTCAGCTGCTGCCGGCTCCGGTTCCGGAACGGACTCTATGGTCTCCGAGGCTGCAGCTTCGGGCGTTTCCGTCAGGCTGATCTCATCTTCGGGCTTCGGAAGTTTGACTGCGGCTTCCGCTTCCTCTACCGGAAGTTCGGATTCTTCCTCGACAACAGCAAGTTCCGACTCGTCTTCGATTGTAGAAGGATCCGGCTCTTCGATCGTTTTCGCGACGGAATCTTCTTCCACAATCGCAAGCTCGATCTCATCCTCGGCATTTTCGTCGACAAACTGATTCTCTTCCGCTTCCTGCCCAAACAGAATCTTCATCGTTTCATCCGGATCCGAAACATCTTCTTCCTGAAGCGGAAGCTCTTCCAGATCGTCGATATCACCAGCGGAAGGAATCAGCGGATCCTCGGGACCATCCGCGAAAATCCGCGGTTCCGCAGTATTCCTGTTTCTTCCGATCTTCAGCAAGAGAAGCAACAGACCGAAGAGCGCTGCACCGATTACAGCACCGGATACCGCAAAGAGAATTGCACGGTCCAACGGAAATTCATCTGTTTTTTCGGGAACTGTCTCTTCTGCTGTAGTGCTTTCCTCAGTTTCAATCCGCGCCGGGCGGTTGTCAGTCCTGGAATTCAGGTTGTCGTAGGGGAACAGACGTCCGGTATCAAGGTCAAAGTAATAGAAAGCCGGCTCAATTCCTTCATCATAAGTTCCGTACACAAGATAAGTCCGGGCAGCGGTTTTTTCACTCTGCGCCGCCCAGATATACTGCTTGTTGACGATCAGATCTGTTTTTTCATAGCCTTTCGGCGCTTCGATATTGGTGTCATCGACTGCGAAAAGGAAACGGCCGGTGTCGGAATTGTACTCCCAGGGAACGAAATAATCCTGACCGACTTCGTAGGCCCTCGTTCTTGCATCTTCGGATTCCGATTCGCTGATGGATTCCGCAATGCTTTCAGATTCTTCCGCAATAGAGCGTGATTCCTCTTCCTCGGATTCCTCAATCGATTCCTGAATAGACAGCGATTCCTGACGGCTGGATTCCTCGATCGAAACACTCTCGGCAATGCTGGAATTCTTGATGGATTCCTCTATAGCCTTGGATTCAGCGATTTTACGCTGCTCTTCAGCGATGGAGGCGTCAATAGAGGCCTGACGTTCCGCCTCTTCACGTGTACGCTCACGTTCTGCAGCTTCGGACGCCGCCTGAGATTCTGCA
>CADCPV010000300.1 GCA_902803345.1 uncultured Eubacteriales bacterium
CATAACTCGCCTGCGGGAATTCCATAACTCGCCTGCGGGATCGCATTTCCTCCTCGGCGACGGTTCCAGGTCGCCTTGGAGGAAAATGCGATTACCCTCGGCTCGAGCGTTTCTCCACGAGAGGTATCCGTGAGCCCTCCGCGGGCGGGATTTACTGTGCCTCGGCTGCCATAACCTCGAGCCGAGGGTTATCGTGCTGCTCCCGAGGTCGCCTGAAACGTTGACCGAGGGGGCAGCGCGATCCCGAAGGCGAGTTTCTGACCTCACCCGAGTTTCTTGGTTTTCTCGTAGGCGGCGATCACCGCATCCATCACAGCGGCTCGCATACCCTGTTCCTCGAGGGTGCGGACGCCTTCGATCGTAGTGCCTGCTGGTGAGCAAACCATATCTTTCAGAGCACCGGGGTGCATCCGGTTTTTCGTCAGCAGGACGGAAGTTCCGAAAAGCGTCTGGGCCGCAAGGATCGCCGCTGTTTCACGGGGAAGGCCCGCGAGCACACCGCCGTCTGCCAGAGCTTCGATAAACATCGCGGCAAATGCGGGGCCGCAGCCCGAGACTGCGGAACCTGCGTCAATCAGCCGTTCCTCAATCGGGAGAATTTCACCTGCCGGCGTCAGAATCCGAAGGACAGCAGAAAACTCCTCATCCGATACGAGATCATCGCGTGAAATCATCACAAGGCCTGCGCCGACCGAAACCGGGACATTCGGCATAATCCGGACAACCGGGAAATCCATACCGCAGTATTCGCGGATCCGCTGAATGGAAACACCAGCTGCCATGCTGACAAGAACCGGCGCCTCGTCACGTCTCTTTAATGCCGGACGGATTTCGTCAAAAAGTCCCTGCAGCATCTGCGGTTTCACGCCGATAAAAATGTAATGCGCAGTCTCGACCAGCTCATCCCGCTCCGTCACGCGGCTCCTCGGGATTCCGTGCGAAATCCGAAGGGCGGTCTGTTTGTCCTTGTCATACAGGAGAATCCGGTCCCCTTCGGTGTTCCGCCCTGCAGCCAGTGCCAGCGCACCGCCCATATTGCCTGTTCCGATAAATCCGATGATTGCCATAATGCTGTTCCTTTCTTAACGGATTTGTCCGTCGCCGTACACGAGATATTTTGTACTGGTCAGCGCGGGAAGTCCGACCGGCCCCCGCACATGCAGTTTCTGTGTTGAAATGCCGATCTCCGCACCCATTCCAAATTCGCCGCCGTCCGTAAAGCGCGTCGATGCATTCACGTAGACACAGGCTGCATCCACGCCGGACAGGAACTTCTCCGCTGCCGCTGCATCCGCCGTCACGATGCATTCGGAATGCATCGTCCCGTGTTCACGGATAAAGTCCATCGCCTCCGAAACAGAATCAACTGTCCGGACTGCGAGAATATAGTCCAGAAACTCCGTATCCCAGTCTTCTTCGCAGGCTGGAACGATTTTCCCGGGATAGGACAGGGCTTCTGCTCCGGTAATCTCCTGAAGCGCCGCAAAAGCCCGCTCGTCCGCCCGAAGCTCTACATTTTTCCCGGCAAGAAGCGGCAGGGCTTCTCTGAGGAACGGCAAAAGCACATCCCGGTGAATCAGGACACATTCCGCCGCGTTGCAGACCGAGGGGCGGGAGTTCTTCGCGTTCTCTAAAATCTTCGCGCCCATCGGAAGATCGGCCGCCGAATCAATATACACATGGCAGATGCCCTCGCCGGTCACGATCACCGGAACGCGTGAATTCTGCGCGACGGAGCGGATCAGGCCTGCGCCGCCTCTTGGAATCAGGACATCGAGATACTCCGTCAGGTTCATCAGTTCTTCCGAAGAAGCCCGGCTCGTATCCTTAACAAGCTGGATGCAGTCCTCCGGAAGGCCGGTTTCCTTGAGTGCTTCCCGCATGAGGCGTTCGCTTTGGATATTGCTCCGGATCGCTTCCTTCCCGCCGCGCAGGATCGAGCAGTTTCCGGCTTTCAGCGAAAGCACCGCCGCATCAAAGACCACGTTCGGGCGTGATTCGAATATCATGCCGACGACACCCAGAGGTACGCGCCTTTTCACAATCCGAAGGCCGTTCGGGCGGATGTCTTCCGAAAGGATGTCGCCGATCGGATCCGCAAGCTCCATTACCTCACGAACCCCCTGTGCAATTCCCCGGATTCTGTCTTCTGTCAGCGTCAGCCGGTCGATAAAGGCAGCTGTCCTTCCGTCCTCCCGCGCCGCCTGAAGATCCAGCGCATTCGCCGCGATCAGCTCCTGTGCGTTTTCTTCCAGCTTCTCCGCGATCCGAAGAAGTGCTCTGTTTTTCGTCTCTGTGTCTGCAAGCGCCAGTACCTGCTCCGCAGCTTTCGCCGCAGCGCCCATCCGTTCCATTTCTGTCATAGTCTGTCCTTCCCCGCCTGTTGTTTCTCAGGAGTTCCTGCCTGCTATAAACCTTGTCCCGACTTCTTTTCCCTGAAGGATATCATACAGTTTTTCAATATGCGCACCGTTTGCGATTACCATGTCGCATCCCGCTTCCATCGCGATTTTCGCTGCTGAAAGTTTCGTCACCATTCCGCCCGTTCCGCGCCAGGTGCCGGATTCGCCGGCCATCGAAAACATCTCGTCACAGACCTCATGAATCTGGCGAATCAGCACTGCATCCTCATGCATCCGCGGATTTTTGTCATACAGGCCGTCAATATCACTGAACAGCACCAAAAGGTCTGCGCCGACGAGTTTCGCAACGATCGCGGAAAGCGTGTCGTTGTCGCCGAGGACCTTCGTCTGCCCGGTCTCGATTTCAGCCGAACTCACGGAGTCGTTTTCATTGACAACCGGGATCACACCCATCTCAAGAAGCGAGCTGAAGGTCTGCCTGAGGTGCTCCGCCCGCACCGGCGAATCCACATCCTCACCGGTCAGAAGGATCTGCGCCATGGTCCGGTTGTATTCGGAAAACAACTTGTCGTAGATGTGCATCATCCGGCACTGGCCGACTGCCGCCGCCGCCTGCTTCATCCGAAGGGCATGCGGGCGCTCGGGAAGTCCCAGCGTCTCCGTTCCGACAGCGATCGCCCCGGAAGTCACAAGAATCATGCGGTAGCCCTGCCCCGAAAGGTCCGAGAGTGTCCGCACAAGGGTTTCCATGTTTTTCAGATTGAGATAGCCTGAGTCATAGGTCAGCGTGGAAGTGCCGACCTTGACAATTATGGTTTTACTGTTCTGCATATGCCTTACTCTTCACTGCGATAAAGCGCTAAAGTATTTTCCTCATATCATAATGGGTTTTAAGCGGATTGTCAAGTGTGAAGCTTCACTCCTCCATAATCGTAATCCTGCCCTGACCGTAGGGGTCCGCGTAATCGCCGCCGATTTCACCGCCGAGGGTCTCGGTAATAAAGTCAATCAAAAGCTGGTTATCGATCGCAACGCATTCGATCAAAAGCTCCGCCCCGTCAAAAGCCGTCTGGCCGTCGCCGTTCTGACGAAGCGTGTAATTGGTTCCTGCGAGCGTGTACTCTCCTTCCGGATCAATCGGTTCTCCGCCGACCAGAACATTTTTCACACGCCGCTCGCCCTCGATGCCCGCACACATGCCGGTTTCACTGGTGATGCAGGGGTTCGGTACCGTCACATCGATCTCATAGCTCATCCCGGCGACCTGCAGGAAACTGCCGCTCTCCGAAGGAACACTCCGCGCACCCCATTCGAGAGCGTCCAGGATCTGCTGTCCGGTCGCTTTGATCACGCAGGCCTCATTGCCGAAGGGGAAGACATTGATGATATCGCCGTAGGTAATATCACCCTTCTTGATATCCGTCCGGATACCGCCGCCGTTCATAATCGCAATATCTGCGCCGGAAGCTGCAAGGAAGGCGTCCGCACAGAAATCACCGAGATTCGTTTCCGCACGCCGGATCATCCGGATCGGATTGCCCGTTTCATCGGTTTCCTCAGGATCATTCACCGTCAGTTCCACATTGCTCTTCGCAACGATCCGGGAAGTAACTTCATTCATCTCTGCAAATGCCACTGCAACTGCCGCCGATGCTTCATTTTCAATGCCGAACAGATCAAAAGCTGCGGTTTTATTGGGCCAGCTCCAGATACCGGTATCGGAGATACCTTTCTCTGCGGAAATATAGCTGTAACCGATACAGGAGAGCTTTGTGCCGCAGGCCGAACGCACCACATTTTCACCGTCCAGATTCTTCATCACGACCTGCTCGGTGTCATGACTGTGTCCGTCAAGGAAAACGTCAATCCCACGTGTATGCTCGATCACATCCGCATAAGTCCAGGGTGCACAGTCCTGTTCGAGACCCATATGGCCCATTGCATAGACATAGTCCGCGCCTTCCGCGCGCGCCGCATCCACAGCGTCCTGGACAGCCGCATAGAGCGCAGAACCGTCCTCATCCTGCAGGAAGCTGTAAATCAATTCACCCTGTTCATTCTGGAAAAACACCGGAGTGGAGCTCGTGATGGATTTCGGCGTTGTCATACCGACAAAAGCGATCTTCATCCCCGCGGCTTCCAGGATGACATAAGGCTCAAACACCGGCTCGTCTTCTTTCATCAGATTGCAGCTGATATAAGGGAATTCCGCCATTTCTGTGAGTTCCAGGAAGCGCTCTGTCCCGTAATCGAATTCATGATTTCCGGGGATTGCAACGTCGTAATGCAGCGTGTTCATCAGCCGGATCATCGCCTCACCCTGGCTCAGCGTTCCCATCACTTCGCCCTGAATCGCGTCGCCGTTGTCGACAAGAATCGTCGTATATCCCTGCTGTTCCAGACTGTCCCGAACCTGTTTCAGACCTGCAAGGCCGAAGCCCTGATCGACTCCGCAGTGGATATCGCTTGTAAAGAGGATGTAAACGTCGCCGTTTTTCTCAACCGGTGCGGGTTCGGTTTCCCCGGCGCTTTCCGCTGAAGTTTCGGCCTCCGATTCCGTTTCTTTCTCAATTTCCGTTTCCGACGGACTTTCTGCCATGGTTTCCGGTTCCGGCTCTTTTTCTGCGGATGTATCCGGTGCCTTGCTTTCCGAAGTTGCCTCTGTCACCTCTGTTTCCGGTGCAGATGTGCCGGGAGCAGCCTTCTCACAGGCTGAAAGCAGACTCAGGATCAGCAGCGATGCCGACAACAATACCATGATTTTCCTGATTTTCATCATGTTCCTTTTCTCCTC
>CADCPV010000301.1 GCA_902803345.1 uncultured Eubacteriales bacterium
AGGTAATAGAAGTTGAAGTTGACGCCGAACAGATACATAAAGATCGTAATCAGGATCTGGCTCACGCGTGAATAATCCGCCATTCCGCTGTTTCGGACACCGAATCCGCCGGTTCCCGCCGTACCGAAGCCGATGCAGGCCGCATCGTAAAGCGGCATGCCGGAAATCCAATAAAGAAGGATCATCGTGACGGTCAGCGCGATATAGATCAGGTACAGGGTCTTCGCGGTATCCATGACGCGCGGAACGAGCTTTGAAACCGATGGTCCGGGGGATTCTGCCTTCATGAGCTGCATATGATAACCCCCGCTCATCGGCAGAATCGCAAGGATCAGGACGAGAACGCCCATGCCGCCGAGCCAGTGGGTAAAGGAACGCCAGAACAGGAGTCCTTTTCCCAAAGCTTCGATATCCGCAAGGACGGAAGATCCGGTTGTCGTAAAGCCGGAAGCTGTCTCGAAAACAGCGTCAATATAACTCGGCATGCGCCCGGAAAGAAAGAACGGCAAAGCGCCGGTCATCGAAAGAAGCACCCAGCCAAGCCCTGTCGCGGCATAGCCTTCACGGACATAGAAATTTCCCTTTCGGAAACGCTTCCGCGTCAGGAAGAAGCCAAGCGGCGCCAGTACCACGATCAGCAGGAGGAACCAGGGCCAGACATCGGATTCTCCTTTCGCGATCGCAATGATCATCGGCGTGATCATCGAGACGGCTTCAACTTCGAGAATCCAGCCCATAAAGTAAGCAACAATTCTGAAATTCACAGCCAGCCTCCTACATCATGATGTCATGCAGATCATTGACGCCCCGAAGCGTCGTGATAATGACGACGGAGTCTCCGGGCTTCATGCAGTCCGCGCCGCCGGGGCTGATGATATTGGATCCCCGGATAATGGCAGCCACAAGGACATTCGGTTTTAAAGAAAGCGTGCTGAACGGAATATTCACAATCGACGGATCGTTGTTGACCGTAAACTCCATCGCCTCCGCTCTTCCGCCGGCAAGTTTGTACAGGGATTCGAACTCGGAATCCTTTGAGCTTTCCAGCGCACGGACATAACGCACGACTTCATCGGCGGTAACGGTTTTCGGCGAAACGATCGAACTCATCGGAACGACGTTTTCCACATCTTCCGGATCGAGCCGGTTTACCTTAGTAATGATGCGGGCATCGGAAAGCTTGTCGACCATCAGGCTCATCATGACATTCTGTTCGTCAAAACCGGTGATTGCGACAAAAGCGTCCGCATGCTCGATGCCTTCTTCAATCAGGATCTGTTTGTTCGAACCGTCTGCATGGATAACGGTCACATCATCAAAAGTCTCGGCAAAAGTCGTTGCGCGCTCCTGGTTGGTTTCAATCAGTTTCAGCTGGCATTTGCTGCGGCTGTTCTTATTGTAGCGGCTGATATAATAGGCGATTCGCCCGCCGCCGACGATAAAGGCGCTGCGGCTCGCATTGTATTCCAATTTGCAGAGCTTGCAGAAACGCACTGCATCCGAAGGCCGGGCGATAAAGGAAATTTCATCATTTTCCAGAAGTTCCGTATTGCCGGAAGGAATGATGACTTCGTTGTCGCGCTCGATTACGGAGATCAGGACCGGCGCCGGAATGGTTCTTGAGAGGTCCCGGAGCCTGATGCCGCATAAAGGAGAATTCCCGGAGAGACGGATGTGGATCATGTCGACCATGCCCTTTCCGAAAGTCTCCACCTCGGTTGCCGACGGGAACCGAAGAAGCGTCAGGATTTCATGGGCAACCATGCGCTCCGGATTTATGACCATCGAAATGCCGATCTGTTCCTGCAGATAACGAATCTCGTCCTCGTACTCGGGGTTCCGGATACGGGCAATTGTGTGGAGATCCCGGGCTTTTTTGGCAAGCAGGCAGCAGAGCATATTCACTTCATCCGAACCGGTCACGGCAATCAGAACGTCGCAGTCCTCGATGCCGGCTTCCTGAAGCACGCTCAGGATCGCGCCGTTGCCGCTGAGGCCCATTACATCCAACTTTGTTGCCGCATTCTGCAGGATGGACTCGTTCTTGTCCACCAGTGTGATTTTATGTCCTTCATTGTTGAGCTGCTCCGCAAGCGCGAGGCCGATTTTTCCGCAGCCGATGATGATGATATTCATAGAGAAAACCCTCGTAAAACAGTTATCTGAAAATATTATTTTACCGATTTCTTCCTGCGATGTCAAGCTTTTCGCCGTCGAATGCGAAAAGAAGCCGCCCCCTTTTTCAGGGAGCGGCAGAAACTTCTCATTTCCTCTGAAGATCAGGCCATCTGCTTCGCAACTTCTTCTGCAAAATTCTCTTCGCGCTTCTTGAGGCCTTCGCCCTTTTCGAAGCGGATGAACTGCGAAACCTTCACCTTCGCGCCGTTCTTCTTGCCGACTTCGTCAATATACTTCTGGACGGACTGCTTGCCGTCTTCCGCCTTGACGTAAACCTGGTCTACAAGAACAACTTCCTTCATTTCCTTGTTGATGCGGCCCTTTACCATGCCTTCGATAATCTTGTCGTTGGCATCCGGCTTTTCATTCTTCGCAGCAGCAGTCAGGATTTCGGTTTCCTTCGCGATGTAGTCGTCGTCGACTTCGGCTCTGGTGCAGAACATCGGCTTCAGCGCTGCGCACTGCATTGCCACGTTCTGGCCCATCTCACGGATTTCGTCGTTGATCACGTCGGTTTCGACCTTGATCAG
>CADCPV010000302.1 GCA_902803345.1 uncultured Eubacteriales bacterium
TATGCCCATGAATAATGACTGACCTGTAAACAGCCTGTTGCTTGCCTTCCCCGCCGTACTTTGCTATAATCACATCAACAGATTCTCAGGGGAGGGTACAGTCATGGAACCGAGATATATTCTTCGAGATTTAAGGGAGAAAAACGGACTGACACAGGAGGCACTCGCATCGCGTCTGATGGTCACCAGGCAGGCTGTCAGCCGCTGGGAGACAGGCGAAACACAGCCGAATATCGATACGCTGAAACTTCTTTCGAAAGAATATGACGTCTCGATCAACACGCTTCTCGGGTCTCCTCGTCAGCTGATCTGCCAGTGCTGCGGAATGCCGCTCGCAGAAGACAGCCAGATCAGCCGTGAAGCGGACGGAAGTTTCAATGAAGATTACTGCAGATGGTGCTATGCGGACAGCGTTTTTACATACGCTTCAAAGTCGGAACTGATAGATTTCTTGATCGGCCATATGCCAAACCCGGACGAGACACCGGATGAAGAGCGGCGAAAACAATACGATTATTACCTGTCCATGCTGAAGCACTGGCAGTAAATTCACAAAAAAGGAACCGCACATTTGACAAAGAAAATCCGGGCTGGAATCATATAGATATCTGACATGTCAGGCAGCTTATTCTTTCATATGTTGGTAGTCTCTTTTCATTGAACACTCGTTTTGCGCAGTTGAAATCGATTCAACCTCTGCAGCAGACACTGGTGATTTGTGTCGATCCTCTTCAGAGGACAATCCCTTATATTTTCTGGGTTTTTGCACATAGCAGTCGGTTTTTCGTTTTGTGATCCGGTGGGCTTTTATGAAGGCATTATTACGTGATCAGGAGGTGACTGCAAAAACGAAACAAAACGTTTTGCGATTACCTCTTGATTTCTTCCGTCTTTGGAGTATAATGTAGTTAGAGATGGCTAACCATCGTCCTTTGGTTTGTATTTATAGAAAACAGCTTCTTTCATATGGACTGCTGTTTCTTTTTTGCCAGGCAGTTAGCCGATGCTAACACTTATTAGAGTACTTTTCCTGACTTTATCTAATGAAGGGGAGGTATGTTATGTCTGTCAGAGAAAAGTCAAAATGGCTTTTGAGCATTGGTATTGTCGGATGCCTGCTCTATGTGACCGGCGACTTCTTGTTTACTGCGACTGGCAAAGGGCAAACGGCGGCGGATAATGGCGGGCACGTTGCATTCAGCAAGGAAATGGCCGCCCGGATCGCCATGATGTATACGGAGTGTGAAAGAAAATGAAGTACACAGGTATGCCAAGCGGAATGTGGCTGCTTTTCCGCCGCTCGTTTCGGGAGAAGATGGTCACTGTTCTCGGATACAACGAAACGGCCGCGGCGGAGACCGAAAAGAAGGCCCTGCAGAAATACAAAGAGATCATCGCCGGTCTGCCGGAGTTTGAAAAGGCCGACCGCTTCAAAATGAACATCGTCAACTGTGCCATGCTGGCGTCCTTCTACCTGAACATGGAGAAGAGCCCGGACGTGGATCAAATGACAGAATACTACACCAAGGCCATGATGATCGGCCCCATGCGGGCCTTCTGCCGGATGGCCGGGAAAAAGAAGTTCAGTAATAAAGACATTGACGGCATGGAGGTCACGGCAGCGTTGAACGCTGCTGACCGGAATCCATATTCCTGGAACATGGAATTCCTGCCTTATCCGGACGGGAGCGGCTACGAAGCGCGCTTTTCCAAATGCGGAATCTGTACATTGATGAGAGAACTGGGCATCTCGGAAATCGTCCCCGCTATGTGTATGCTGGACTACACCATGAGCGACGCAGGCGGCACGACGGAGTTCGTGCGGCAGTACACGCTGGCCTCCGGCGGGCCGTATTGCGACTGCGGGTATAAGAAAAGGAACAAATAACATGATCAAAATGACATTGAAAATAGAAGGTATGATGTGCTCCATGTGCGAGGCGCATATCTGCGACACGATCCGAAAGGCCGTCCCTTCTGCGAAAAAGGTGGCTGCCTCCCGGAGCAAACGAGAGGCGTCTTTTCTGACGGAAGATACGGTGGACGCAGATCTGCTGAAAGCGGCTATCGCAGCGACGGGCTATATCTGCCTGGGTGTGGAGGCAGCCCCCTATGAGAAGAGGGGACTGTTCGGAAGATAATGAAAACGGTTATCACGGGGCTTCTGATCCCCTTTATCGGCACCTCAGCCGGAGCCGCCTGCGTGTTCTTTTTGAAAAAGGACCTGAAGCGCAGCGTGCAGCGGGCATTGACCGGCTTCGCGGCAGGCGTCATGGTGGCAGCGTCTATCTGGAGCCTCATCGTCCCGGCTATTGAACAGTCGAACGCCATGGGGAAACTTGCTTTTCTTCCGACATTCATCGGCTTTTGGCTTGGTATCCTTTTTCTGCTGCTGCTGGACCATGTGATCCCGCACCTGCACAGAAGCATCGATCAGGCAGAGGGACCGAAAAGCAGGCTTTCAAGGACAGCCATGATGGTTCTTGCCGTAACGCTGCATAATATCCCGGAAGGTATGGCAGTGGGTGTCGTCTATGCTGCTTTATTACGTTCTGATCGTTTTCGGCATATTCCTTTTCGAATGGTCGTGCCGGAAAGCAGACCGGATGCGGGCGTTATATAAGGCGAGAGGTCATGGCTTCAAAATGGTTCCAGTCGATATGCGATTTATTCTTGCACATCAGACTTTCCTGTGCTACACTTCTTGAAAGACACCAGCAAAACCGGAGGATGAAAGATGCTTTCGGACCGACTCCGAGTCGGAGCCGGGACTGCAGAATACGGGCGGAACGCATGCGCGTTCATCAAAAGCTCCGCTGTAGAATTCCGCACACTTCATGTGCAAAACTACAGCTTCGCTGATTTTTGATATGCACAAAAGTGGTGTCTGAATATGTAAGAAGGGAGGATGGCTGTTATGATTGTTTATCATGAGCTTTCCTCCCTTTGTGCTGATCTGAAGCTCAGCCCGCGCACCCTGTATGCAGTCAGTAATTCCATGGAGAAACATTACCATACGGTAAAGATTCCAAAGAAGAGCGGCGGATTCCGGAAACTGACGGTGCCGGACGAACTGCTGAAAATGATCCAGCGAAGGATCGCGGATGTATTGCTTCTGCCGCTGCCGGTGTCGCATGCCGCGAGCGCCTACCTTCCGGGGCGGGGGATTAAACGGAACGCCGCTCCGCACGCCGGAAAACCGGTGCTTCTGAAAATGGATATTTATCACTTCTTTGACAGTATGCTTTTCAGGGATGTGAAAGACAGGGCTTTTCCGGCAGAAATATACAGCGAACCGCTCAGGGTCTTGCTTGCGACGCTCTGTTACGGAATGAATGAGCTTCCGCAGGGCGCACCGAGTTCGCCTGCCATCAGCAACCTGATTCTGTATCGTTTTGACGAAAAGCTGATCAAAATCTGCAGGGAGCGCGGCATTTACTATACCAGGTACTGTGACGACCTGTGCTTTTCCGGAGATTTCGACGCAGAAGAGATGAAGAGAGAAGTGACGGCGCTTCTGATTGAAGAAGGATTTTTCCCGAACCGCAGGAAAACAGCCGTGCTGAAGAAAGGAATGCGTCAGCGTGTCACAGGTCTTGTCGTGAACGAACGCGTGGCTGTTCCTTCGGATTATCGCAGAAAGATACGGCAGGATCTTTACTATATCGGGAAGTACGGACTGGCTTCCCATATGGAGCGCACGAATGCGGAAGGGACGGAGCTTTCTTACCTCCGGCGGCTTTTAGGCCGCATCTGTTACTGTCTGCAGATCAATCCGGAAGACAGGGAAATGCAGGGGGGAAAGGAAACTGTTGGCAGGTTGATCATGGAACGAAATGCGTCATTGAAGTCGTCGGAGAGTGAACAGCAGAGAGAAGTCAGAGAACGCGAATCCGGCAAAGAGGACGGAAATACAGAAACGGTACCTGCAGAGCCAGACAAAGATCTGAGAAATAGTCCGAAAAAGAAATTCCAAACAATAGTGATAAAGAAAAAAGAGTCCTTCGGCGAAGCAGTCAGCGTCGCGGAGATGAGAAGACGCGATGCGGCGACGATAGCCGCAGGTACCCCCGGAAGAGAACTGATGTACCGTGCGGCGGAGGGCATATACCGTGCATTCAGCGGCTGGTGCAGCGGAACCGTGATCCTCGCGGGCTCCGGCAACAACGGGGGCGACGGATTCGCGCTGGCATGCATTCTGCAAAAGAAAAACATTTTCTGCAGCGTGATCGCCCTGTCAGAGCGCAGGACACCGGACAGCGCATATTACGAGGAACAGGCGAAGGCGCTCGGCGTCCCGGTTTACAGTCTGCCGAAGGAAGAAGAGCCGGGGAAAAAGAAAAAGGGTCACGCATTGCCTTTGGGATTGGCGCGGATGATTACCGGTGCGCCGGTCATTGCGGACTGCCTGCTTGGAACCGGTTTTGCGGGTGAAGTGCGGGAGCCTTACCGTTCCGCGATCCTGCTGATCAACCGGGCGCACGCGCACGGAACGGCAGTGGTGTCGGCAGATATCAACAGCGGTATGAACGGCGATACCGGGACAGGAGAGCACATTGTGCACTCAGACCTGACGGTTACGATCGGACTGATGAAAGAGGGTCTCTTAAAGGAAGGAGCCGGGCAGTACTTTGAGAGCCTTGCACTGGTCAGGATCGGAATCGACTGAAGAAACCGCCCCTATAACAAATAAACACTCCCGTTCAGCAGAAGAGGATCCTATCTGGTCATAAAAATCCCGGTTTTTTCGGGAAGGTGGTTTTCATTTTAATATTTCTGTGTTATGATAAGGGCGGCGGATCAGCCGCTCTTATAATTTGTTACTTCACAACCGACCATCCGGTCATCCGGTAAGAACCGGTATGATTAAGACAGGAGTATGATTCTATGGGACTCTTTGACGGGAGAGAAAAACGAAACAGTGTGAAAACCCCGCGGCGTCTCGGTGAGCTTCTGATTGCCGCCGGCGCGATTACGGACGCGGAACTGCAGCGCGGAATTGAGCTGCAGAAAGGCTCCAACAAGCGTCTCGGTACGATCCTTCAGGAAGAAGGTATCATTACAGAAGCGGAACTGATCAAGGCGCTGCAGATGCAGCTTGGTGTCGAGTACGCGGATCTTACGAAAATCCAGATTCCGACCGAGCTTGCGCAGGTGCTACCGAAAAGCATTGCGAGACAGTACCAGGTCGTACCGGTGCGGATTTACCGGGACGAGCTGTATCTCGCGATGAGCGATCCTCTGAACTTCTTCGCACTCGAGGAAGTCCGGAAGGTCGTGCATAAAAAGGTCGTTCCGATGGTGGCGACTTCCTCCGCGATCGATCATGCGATCCAGGTGCTCTACGGCAATGAAGGCGCGGCACGGGCAATCGAGGAAATGCGCAGAGACAGCTCGGCGCAGGATCTGACGGGCGATGTGGAGACCGCTTTCAAGCAGAACCAGATCGACGAGGATGCGGCTTCGAGCGCACCCACAATCCGGCTCGTGAATTCAATCATCGAGCGTGCGGCAAATGAACGCGCGAGTGATATTCACGTAGAGCCGGGTGAAGGGGAGCTTCGGATCCGCATGCGTATTGACGGCGTACTGCACGACATCCTGACGGTTCCGCGTGAACTGCAGGCGGCGGTGCTTGCACGTCTCAAGATCATGAGCGGCATGGATATTTCCGAAAGACGTATACCGCAGGACGGACGTTTCACCGTCCGGATCCAGGAGCGGGACATTGACCTCAGAGTATCGTCGCTTCCGACTGTCTACGGAGA
>CADCPV010000303.1 GCA_902803345.1 uncultured Eubacteriales bacterium
ATTTCGTCGAAAAGTGACAAGTTCTTTGAACGTCATCTTCCGGGCCGGCTTTTCGTTCCATCCCCTCCGATCTGTCACTTTTCATCATTCTCTAGTCGTGACTTCCCTCACGAACTGTCCTCAAATCGGGACGACATTCCTATCCGTCCCCATCGTTCAAAACCCCTGTGTTTATGCGGAGTTTGGGACGTTTCGGCATCTGTTGCTTGGGTGTATTACAAGGAGAAAGGATAAAGAAAAAGCCTCATGCTGTGACGTAATGTCATAGCACAAGGCTTCTAGGTTTTACTATGTTGTTTTAGGCTATCAGGCGCTCAACGATTTTGTCATTTTCAGGCTAATCGTGAGTGTCACTGAACAGGACAGAAATGTCACTCGTACTCGATAGACGCAGCCGGATCCCCGGTCTTCTGAATGACGTTCAGGTACGGGTACGGGATCTCGATTCCGTTTTCCCGAAGTGCCCGATCCACAAGCCGGTTAATATCCGAAATCGCAACCTCTGAGGGCGTGGTCGGTGCAAAGTAAACGGTTGTCATCAGACGCAGGCGGTTTTCCTCATATGCCATAAAATACACGTCCGCGTAGTCCCCGCCGGATTGGGTCTCTTTTCCCGGGAGGCTGTATTCCGAGGAAATGATCGCGTCCCGGATCACCCGGATCGCTTTTTCGATGTCCGACCCGTAGGCAATGTAAAAAGTGAACTGCGCACCGCGGTTCCGGGAATGGAAGCTGAAATTTCTGAGCCGCATCAGGTTGATCTTGCTGTTCGGAATCACAATTTTCTGCGTATCCAGTCCGTCCATAATGACGTGGCGCATCGTGATGTCCCGGACAATTCCCACTGTCCCGTCCTCAAGCTCCACACGGTTTCCGATCTCAAAAGGCTTGTACAGGCTGATCATCAGGCCGCCGAGAATATCCTTGATTACGTCCTGTGCCGCAAAGGCCAGCACGGCGCTGACAAGGGCCGTTCCGCCGAGTACTGTCCGCCAGACCGAACTTTCGCCGCTGAAAACGGAAATGATCAGGATGATTCCCCCGATCAGAATTACTGCGGAAATAACCCGCTCAAAAAAGAGCGTATTGAGCCCTTCCCGTTTCCGCCGGATCCGTCGGAATACAGCGTGGTTGATCCGGATCAGAATCCAGATCCCGAAAATAATCAGACCGGTAATAATCAGGCCTGGGACAAAAGGGTACTCCTCAAAAAAACCTATGACCCGTTCCACCGCAGATCCTTCTGCAGTATTTTCCATATCATTCCCCCGTCTTCAAAAATTCCGAAAGCAGGATGCGTATCCCGCCCTGTTCTGCAGAAGCTTCTGCCGCAAGCGCCATCACATGGCTGTCCACCGAAGCATCGACCGAAGTCAGCGCCGTTCCTCCTTCCGAAAGCACCCGGATGAAATCCGCCGCAAGGCCCGCGTCTCCACCGCCGTGACCCCTGAATTCGCCTTTCTTTTGGGAAAGGTCAATCAGTTTCTCCGGCTCGCCGAAACGCTTCACGGTGATACTGTCCTTCTCCAGAAGTCCGTACAGCTCGCCCTCTGTGCCGGTGATCTTGATCGTCCGGTAGATTTCCTCGCTGAAAGCGGAGGTGGTAAAGGTCGCTTCGATGCCGTTCTCAAACTTCATGAGAACGGTCTGGTGATCGTATACATCGTTGTCGCACCGGTAAACGCAGCGGCCGTAGGGACCGGTTTTCAGCGCTTCCCGAAGCTTCTCCTCCGTCGGCTCCGAAACGACCACATTCTGCGGCCAGTTGTCTCCGTTTTTACGGAATCCGCGGCTTCCGGTGATATAGATTTTCTCTGCATCATAGGGACAGCGTGCCCGAATTTCTGCGGGACAGTTCACGGTGCAGCGCGTGCCGGCGCCCGAAGGTGCCGCAGACGCAGTAAATACACCGAGTCCGCCGTGGCTCGAAACACTCTCGCATGGGCTGTCGGCAAACCACCTCAGGTAGTCCATATCGTGGCAGCACTTTGCAAGGATCATCGGGCTCGTTTCGTCGACGCGGCGCCAGTTTCCGCGCACGAAGGAGTGCGCAAAGTGATAATAGCCCACATTCTCGGTCGCATCGATCGTGATGATCCGGCCGATCTCGCCCGAATCCAGGATTTCCTTCAGCGCCGAATAGAAAGGCGTATAGCGGAGCACATGGCAGACAACGACGGTCCGCCCGGTTTCATGTACCTTGTCCTGCAGGGCGAGAATATCGGAAAGCTCCGGCGATATCGGCTTTTCCAGGATCAG
>CADCPV010000304.1 GCA_902803345.1 uncultured Eubacteriales bacterium
CATGTGGATTTTTCCGCGGAAATGGAGCGGACGCTGTCTGTCCTTGATGCGGCAATCCTTGTGATCTCCGGCACCGACGGCGTACAGGCGCACACCCGGACGCTGTGGCGGCTCCTTTCGCTGTATGGGATCCCGACAGTCCTTTTCGTGACCAAAATGGATTATGCGCGCTATACAGAGGAAGAACTTCTGAAGAACCTCTCCGAAGCGCTTTCGGACAACTGCATCTCTTTCGGCGGGGATGCGGCGCTCCGCGACGAGCAGATCGCGATGACAACGGATGCGGCGCTCGATCATTTCATGGAGCAGGGCCGGATTCCGGACGACATGATTCAAAAACTCATCCGGACAAGGCAGATCTTCCCGGTTTTTTTCGGATCGGGGCTGAAGCTTTCGGGCGTTTCCGAATTTCTTCAGGGACTCGTGCAGTACATTCCGGAGCGCAGGTATCCCGCGGAATTCGGAGCGCGGATTTTCAAGATTTCCCACGATGATTCAGGATCGCGGCTGCTGCACCTGAAGATCACCGGCGGGAGCTTTAGGGTGCGGGATTCGCTTCCGGGCATTCCAAAGGAGGAAAAGATTTCGCAGATCCGCGTCTATACGGGCGAGCGCTACCTGCCGGTCGACTCGGCGGAGGCGGGCGACATCTGCGTTGTGACAGGCATCCGATCGGGCTATGCGGGTATGGGACTCGGTATTGAAGCGGGATCGGCGGAACCGGTGCTGGAGCCGGTGATGCGCTATACGATCGTGCTGCCGGAGGACACGGACCCGCAGGCTGTGATGCCGGATTTCCTGAAGCTTTCGGAGGAAGACCCGGCGCTTCAGATCCGCTGGGATCCTTTCCTTCGGGAAATCCAGGCAGGGCTTATGGGCGCAGTTCAGGCGGAAATCCTGAAAAGCCTGATCCTGCAGCGTTTCGGGCTCACGGTATCAATTGAAAACGGCCATGTCCTGTACCGGGAAACGATTGAGAATACGGTAGAGGGCATCGGGCATTATGAACCGCTGCGGCATTACGCGGAGGTACATCTTCGGCTCGATCCGCTTCCGCGCGGGGCAGGCATCCGGATTCGGAGCGCGCTTTCGACGGATCAGCTTTCCCGAAACTTCCAGAACCTGATTCTGCAGCATATCGCGGAAAAAGAGCATGTCGGAGTGCTCACGGGAAGTCCTTTGACGGACGTTCGGATCACGCTGATTGCCGGCCGTGCGCACATCAAACATACGGAGGGCGGCGACTTTCGGGAAGCGACGTACCGGGCGCTTCGAATGGGCCTGATGCGCGCAAAATCGCGCCTTTTGGAGCCCTGGTTCCGCTTCCGGCTGGAAATCCCGTCGAACGCGGCAAACCGCGCTATGGCCGATATGAAGCGCTTCTCGGGCAGCTTCCTGCCGCCGCAGTACCTTGGGGACCAGCTGATCCTGTCCGGCCGCGCGCCGGCATCCGAGCTGAATTCCTATCAGCAGGAGGTGCTGCAGTATACAGGCGGGACGGGCCGGCTCACGCTGGACTATGACGGCTATGACTTCTGCCACAACGAAGAATTCGTCCGGCAGCAGGCGCATTATGATCCGGAGGCGGATCTTGAGAATTCGCCGGATTCCGTCTTCTGCGCGCATGGCGGCGCCATCCTCGTCAAATGGTACGATGTCCCGAAATACATGCACCTTCCGGCAATGGAGGAGGAATCCTTTTCTTCCCAGACCGCAGGAAAAACACCGGATGCATCGGCAGAAAATTCCGGGAGAACAGGAATCTTCAGCACTTCTTCCGCCGGAAAACCCGGTGCGCCCCGTCTGGGCACGCTTCAGTCCGACCGGGAGCTTGAGGAGATCATGCTCCGGGAATTCGGGCCGATCCGACGGCCGCAGTACCAGGAAAGGCGCGTGATTCATTCCGGCGGGAAAGAGAAGGATACACCGGGCGCAAAGAAGAGCATTCTGCTTCTGGACGGCTACAATGTGATTTTCGCCTGGGAAGAACTCCGTGCGCTCGCGGAAACCGATATCCAGGCCGCACGGGAAGCGCTGATTCATGTCGTGACGGATTACAGCGCGTTCCGCGCGACGGATTCGGTGCTGGTTTTCGACGGCTACCGGGTCGCGCAGAATCCCGGGGAGACAGTGATCCGCCCCTATGTCACGATCGTTTACACGAAGGAGCGGGAGAGTGCGGATCTTTATATCGAAAACCTGCTTCAGAAGCTTCCCAAAGACCGGAAGGCGGAAATTGTCACATCAGACAACATGATCCAGCTTGCGGGACTCCGCTACGGCGCGGTGCGGGTTTCCTCGGGCGAATTTTATGAAAAAGTTACGGAGGCGAAGCTTGAGATCTCGGAGATTCTCGAGCGCGCCAGGATAAAAGATAAGCCGCGCATCGGCGAACTGCTTTCGGGTGTCAAACTCCCGGAAGAAGCGGATGAATCGTTGTAAAGCAATTGGAGGATGGGGATGTTCAGAGAAGAAAAGGTTTGGATTGCGAAGACCGCAGACGGAAGGGACCTGTTTTTGGAGCCGAAGATGGCGAATCGCCACGGACTTATTGCCGGCGCAACCGGAACCGGCAAAACGATAACACTGAAGGTTCTTGCGGAGTCCTTCAGCGAGATGGGCGTCCCGGTATTTTTGGCGGACGTAAAGGGAGACCTTGCGGGCATGTGCGCACCGGGGCTCAATACAGCGGATATGCAGAAGCGGATCGAACGCTTCGGGCTTTCAGAGCACGGATTTTCCTATCACAGTTTCCCGACAGTTTTCTGGGATATTTACGGGAAGAAAGGCATTCAGCTTCGGACGACGGTTTCCGAAATGGGACCGCTGCTTCTTTCGCGTATTCTGAATCTCAATGAACTGCAGAGCACGATCCTGACGATTGCTTTCCGGATCGCGGACGACAACGGACTCGTGCTGACGGATCTGAAGGACCTGAAGGCGCTTCTGAATTTTATCGAGGAGAACCGCGCGGAACTGGAAGCGCAGTACGGAAAACTGACGGCGGTTTCGATCGGTGCAATCATGCGTGCCGTTGTGACGCTTGAAATCGACGGCGGAGAAATCTTCTTCGGCGAGCCGGCGCTCGCGGTTTCGGACTGGTTTTCTTGTGATGAAGCGGGCCGGGGTGTGATTCACATTCTCGACTCTTCGAGCCTTGTGAACAACGGACGGCTGTATTCGACCTTCCTCCTGTGGTTTTTGTCGGAGCTTTTCGAGACGATGCCGGAAGTCGGTGATCCGGAAAAACCGAAGATGGTCTTCTTCTTTGACGAGGCGCATCTTCTGTTCAACGGCATCTCGGACGCGCTTTTGGAGAAGCTGACGCAGGTCGTGCGGCTGATCCGTTCGAAAGGCATCGGCGTCTATTTTATCACACAGAATCCGCGGGACATCCCGGATGTAGTGCTTGCACAGCTGCAGAATAAAATCCAGCACGCGCTGCACGCCTATACGCCGGCGGAACAGAAGGCAGTCCGGGCAGCGGCGCAGTCTTTCCGGGAGAACCCGGCATTTTCCACCTTTGACGCGATCCAGGAGCTCGGCACCGGACAGGCAGTTGTGAGTTTCCCGGACCTCTCGGGCGTGCCCTCTGTCGTGGAAATCGCAAATATCCTGCCGCCGGAAAGCCGGATGGGCACCATTACGGAGGAAGAGCGGGCTGCGGTGATCGCGGATTCGGATCTTCGGGAGAAATACGCGGAGGCGGTGGACAATTTCTCCGCCTATGAGTTCCTGATGCGACGCGGCGCGGAAGATGCCGCCGAAGCTTATCGGGAAGAGTATGAAGAAGACAGTGATTCCGATGCGGACGAGAGCCGTGATGCATATGGCAATTATACTTTTGCAGGCTCCAAGTA
>CADCPV010000305.1 GCA_902803345.1 uncultured Eubacteriales bacterium
GCGTAGCCGAACATCATGCCCTGGTCACCGGCACCGATCCGGTCAAGTTCCGAATCCGAAAGCCCGTTTTCCTTGACTTCAAGCGCATTGTCCACACCGAGCGCAATATCCGCGCTCTGCTCGTCGATCGCGGTCAGCACCGCGCAGGTATCGCCGTCAAAACCGAATTTCGCACGGTTGTAGCCGATTGAATTCACGGTCTCCCGGACCAGTTTCTGAATGTCCACGTAGGCATTCGTCGTGATTTCCCCCATCACCAGTACGAGACCCGTCGTGCAGCAGCATTCGCAGGCCACGCGGCTCATCGGATCCTCCCGGATCAGCGCATCCAGGATTGCGTCCGAAATCTGGTCGCAGATTTTATCCGGATGCCCTTCCGTTACGGACTCCGATGTGAAAAGAAAATGTCCCTTTTTCATTATAATTCTCCATATGTATTTTTGCCCTCCGCATGAGGAACATGCCTTCCGGGGCACAAGTGCTCCGGAAGCTCTATTCCTCATTCCCCGGAGTGCTGACCGTATTCCAAATTTGTAAATCTTGTCTGCTCCGCGATCCATTTCAGCCGGACAGTACCGATTGCGCCGTTTCTTTGCTTCGCGAGGATGATCTCTGCCGTGCCCTTCTGCGGCGAATCCTGGTTGTACACCTCGTCGCGGTAGATGAACATGACAAGGTCGGCGTCCTGTTCGATCGCGCCGGACTCCCGAAGGTCGGCGAGCATCGGCCGGTGGTCGGAACGCGCTTCCGGCGCACGCGACAGCTGGGAACAGGCAATCAGCGGCACATCAAGTTCTCTTGCAATCGCCTTCAGGCCGCGCGAAATCTCGGAAACCTCCTGCTGGCGGGACTCGGAATTTCTTCCGCTTCCGGACATCAGCTGCAAATAGTCGACGATGATCACTTTGATGCCGTATTCCAGCTTGTATTTACGGCAGCGCGAGCGAAGCTCCGGAAGCGAAATGCCGGGCGTATCGTCAATAATCAGGTTCGATCCGGCAATGATTTCAGAACCGCTCACAAGATCGTCCCACTCCATCTCCGACAGGCTGCCGGTCCGGAGTTTATTGCTGTCCACATGCGATTCCATTGAAAGCATGCGGTTTATCAGCTGGTCGCGGCTCATTTCCATCTCGAAAATGACCGTCGGAACACCGACCCGGACCGCGAAATTGTCGGCAAGATTCAGTACGAAGGCCGTTTTGCCCATGGAAGGACGGCCTGCGAAAAGAATCAGGTCCGAAGGCTGCATACCGTTTGTCAACCGGTCAAGATCCGTGAATCCGGTCGGAAGACCGGTCGGTTTTCCGCCGTTCTTGCTTGCTTCTTCAATACGGTCGATGACCCGGAGCACAATGTCCGAGACCGGTTCTATCCGATTGCTCTGGCGTTTTTCCAGCAGATCGAAGATTTTCTTTTCGGTCTGCTCCATGATCCGCTCAGCCGGTTCCTTTTCGAGGTAACAGTCGTTCGCAATCTCATCGGTTGCGCGGATCAGTCTGCGAAGCGTTGCTTTTTCCGCAATGATTTTCGCATAGGATCCGGCATTGGCTGCGGTAAAGACTGCGTTCAGCAGATTTTTCAGAAAATCCAGGCTGGACACTTCCGGCGGCACGTCCTCTGTATGCCGAAGCCGGTCCTGTACATTGACGATATCAGCCGGTTTTCCTTCCCGCTGAAGCTCCATGATCGCACGGAAAATCATCCCGTTCTGATGATTGTAAAAATCCTCAGCCTGCAGGTTCAGTTCCATCGCGGCCATGATCGCGTCTTCCGAATACAGCATTGCGCCGAGCATGGACTGCTCGGCCTCTGCACTGTGCGGAAGGATACGTTTGACTAAATTCTCTTCGGGCATATCTCAGGGTCCTTTATTCCGCTTCCACTTTCACAAGAAGCTCCGCCGTTACCTGCGGATGCAGCTTCAGCGGCACTACCGTTTTGCCGGTTTCCTTGATCGGTTCCGGAAGCACAAGTTTTTTCTTGTCGACATCGAGGTTCAGCTGGGTTTTGCAGGCCTCTGCGATTTCCTTTCCGGAAACGGAGCCGAATACCTTGCCGTCCTTTCCGACCTTCACTTTTACCGTGATCGAAAGGCCGGCGAGCTTGTCCTTCAGTTCCTCTGCATTTTTCAGCCGCTCCTCCGCCTGCTTCTCTTCATGCGCTTTCTGCAGCTTCAGGTCGTTCATGGTTTTCGCATTTGCAGGCGCCGCCTGTTTTTTCGAGATCAGGTTGCGGCCGTAACCGTCTTTCACGGTTACCTTTTCGCCCTTTTTCCCAAGCGTTTTAATATCGGTAAGCAAAATCAGATCCATTCGTTTCCTCCTTTTACTGCTCGTCAATTACGGCTTTCAGTCTTGCGATGACATCTTCCACGGTCGTATCCGTGAACTGCGCGCCTGCCACGCTCTGGTGTCCGCCGCCGCCGAGCTTCTCCATCATCACCTGCACGTTGATCTCGTCGATGGAACGCGCCGAGAGATAGATCTTGTTTTCATATACGGTCAGGACAAAGCTGGCCTTGATGCCCTTGATCTCCAGCAGTTCGTTCGCCGCCTGTGCCGCAACGACAGTCTGGTTGCGGTTCAGTTCCCTGGAAGGACAGACGCCGATCACGTAGCAGTCGCGGTAAACTTCGGCATTCGAAATGGTCTCCGCGCGAAGCTTGTAGTCCTGCATGCTTTCCCGGAAGAGCTTCCGCACCCGGGTCACATCCGCACCGTTCCTTCGAAGATAGGCTGCCGCCTCAAAGGTCCGGACGCCCGATTTGTCCTCAAAATTGTTGGTATCCATGACGATGCCCGCAAATACCGCGTCCGCCTCAGCCGGGCGAAGCTTCAGGTTGTCATCATAGTACTGGATGACTTCCGCGACCAGCTCGGATGCAGAACTCGCATAGGGCTCCACATAGGAGAGGAGCGCATTTTCGATCCGCTCGCGGGTCAGCCGGTGGTGATCCATGACGACGACCGAATCCGCGCGTTTCAGAAGGTCCGGACAGACCGTGTAAGAGGGCCTGTTTGTATCGACAATGACAAGAAGCGTATCCTTGTCGAAAAGTTCCAGCGCCCGCTGGCCGCCGACGAAAAGTTCCTCCTCGTACTCGCTGCTGCCCTTGAAGCGCTCCAAAAGCGGCTTGACGCTGTTGTTGACTTCTCCGGTCACGATATGGACTTTTTTCTGTGAGAATTTCGCTGCACGGTAAATACCCATCGCGGCACCGATACAGTCGAGGTCGCTGTTCGGATGGCCCATGATCATGACAGACTCCCGGGCTTCGATCAGCTCCCGCAAAGCATGCGCCTTGATTCTTGCCTTGACCCTTGTCGTCCGCTCAGTTGTCTTTGCTTTTCCGCCGAAGTACCGCACCTCCGTGCCGTCCTTGATGACAACCTGGTCGCCGCCGCGGCCAAGCGCCATGTCAATCGCAGAACGCGCAAAGGCGTAGCACTCTTCGATCGATTCGCCGTTTAATCCGACGCCGATACTGATGGTCACGGCCATGTCGTTTCCGATGCTGACCGTCTTGATGTCGTCAAGAAGCGAGAACTTGTCCGCCTCCAGTGCGTCGAAATCCTTCTGTTTCAGGACCAGCAGATAGCGGTCCTTCTCAAGCTGCCGGACAAGACCGCCGAACTGGGCAATATATTTGTTGATCTTCCGCTCTAAAAGCGCAGAAAGGAGGGAACGCCGGACATATTCGATGCCCTCCATGACTTCTTCATAGTTGTCAATGTAAATCAGCGCCATGACCGCACGTTCTTCCCGGAGCGTTTCGCGGTAGTACAGAAGGTCCGTTTCGTCAATCAGATAGAGGTTGTAAAGCGCTGTCGTTTCCTCGTTCGCAAGTTCTCCGATCTCTTTTGCAGACTCAATCCTGAAAGGCGTGCAGTACAGAAGGTAATTTCGCTCGCCGTGTGTCACATGAGTCTGATGCAGTTTTTTGAAGTCTGCGTTTTCCAGCTCCGGGAACAACACCGACAGAAGACCGCTGCGTTTACTGGCATTGAAAACGTTCCGGAAGGTTTTGTTGCTCCACAGCACATCCCCGGTCGAATCCGCCAGCGCGAAGGGGATCTCCACCTGCCGGAGAAGCTGGTTCTGCGCCTGCGCATAGGAAGCACCGAAGTCAATCAGCCGCTTTTTGATGGTCTTCCGGAACACGAGCCAGATGATCAGAAGCGCGAGAAGATAGACGACCGCCGCAATTCCGATCGCCGCCGCGACCCTGTAATCGACAAAAAGTCCGGCGACAGCCAGGCCCAGAAGCACCGGCAGCAGAAACAGCGGCCACCTGAAATAAATCCGCAGAGATTTGATCTTTTTATCGTCCATATCAATCCTCTTTCTCCGGTCCGTTCTGATACGGGACAAAAAAACGAAACAGTTAAAAGTATTATACTAAATATCTTAAAGAAAAACAAGTATGAAAACCATTTCAAAAAGCGCTTGCAATTTCGGAACGGATGCGCTATAATGACCATTCGTGATGTAATGATCCATTCCTTGCTTCCGGCGACTTAGGGCGACCGGAGGCCAGAGACCAAAAGGAGGTAAAAACGATGCAAAAGTATGAATTAGTAGTCGTCCTGAACGGTTCACTCGAAGACGACGAAAGATCTGCTGCCATGGAAAGAGTAAGCGGCTACATCACCCGTTTCGGCGGTAACATTACCAATGTCGATGACTGGGGCAAAAAGAAACTGGCTTACGAGATCCAGAAGATGAGCGAAGCTTACTATACTGTCGTGACGTTTGAAGCACCGCTTGAAGCGCCGGCACAGATTGAAGAGAACATTCGTATCATGGAGCAGGTCGTCAGATTCCTGATCGTGAAACAGGAAGCTTAAGACTGGAGGTATGAAATGAATAAAGTGATTCTTTGCGGAAGACTTACGAGAGATCCCGAAGTCCGTTACTCCCAGGGAGAACGTCAGATGGCCATTGCCCGCTACACCCTGGCGGTGGATCGCCGCAATGCCAGAAGATCGGGTACGCAGCAGAATGAGCAGACTGCAGACTTTATTCAGTGTGTCGCCTTTGACCGGGCCGCGGAATTTGCGGAGAAGTACCTGCGTCAGGGCACGAAAATGCTTGTAACCGGCCGTATCCAGACGGGCAGTTACACCAACCGGGATGGCCAGCGTGTCTACACGACCGAAGTCATCATCGAAGATCAGGAATTTGCCGAGTCCAAGAACGGCTCGAATGCTGCTCCTCAGAGCGCTTCGGGATCGAATTCAGGTTTTGCCGGCAGCTTCCGCGAAAGCGAATCCGCAGCGCCGGTTCCGGCGCCCCTGCAGGATGCAGGCGACGGATTCATGAATATTCCGGACGGAGTCGACGACGAAGGACTTCCGTTCCAATAATCAATTTGGAGGTTCATTATGGCATACAATAGAACGGATGCGAGATCCGGCGACGCTCCCTTCAAGAAGCGCCCCATCCGCAGAAAGAAAAAAGTCTGTGTGTTCTGCAGTTCTGCAGAAGGCGCCGGCGTGATCGACTACAAGGATGCTGCAAAGCTGAAAAAGTACATCTCTGAACGGGGCAAGATCCTTCCCCGCCGCGTGACCGGCACCTGCGCCACGCACCAGAGAGCGCTCACGACCGCAATCAAGCGCGCCCGCCACATCGCTCTTCTGCCCTACACGGTAGAGTAACGCGATCCGGACACACCGAAAAAAGAAAATGCCTTCTCCCTCTGAGACATGGAAAGTCTCTTCGGGAGAAGGCATTTTTATATGCTGCCGTAAACTGACAGCCGCACAGATTCAGAAAATCCGCGTCAGGAAATTCATTTCATAGAGGAAGCTCAAAATCTCGCTTTCGGCGATCATGCTTATCATCTTCCGGCCGAAGGAAAACTGCGCAAAGCCCGTCAGGAAGATGAAGAACAGGTCCACGACGAGAACAGCCATCAGAAGGCCGAGCACGAGGCCGAGTATCTTGTCCGCCTGCTTCAGGACCGGAAGCTTCGTCGCGAGCCGTAAGAGCCTGCCCAGAAGAAGCAGCAGAATGTAAATGATGATGAAGCCGCCGACATAAACCATCGCGGTGATGACCGTCCGGGTCAGGCGCTGTGAGACCGCGTGAAGGACTGTGTCCAGCGCGGCGCCGGCGTTTTCTTCGACAGCCTCCGTAAGCGTTTCCAGGATCGGTTTCGGCAGGGAAAGGTTCTGAATCTGCTCCGGAAGGGGCTTCGAAGACACCAGCGGAAGTTCCTCTCCGAGGGCCGTGAAAATGCGGGTTTCGATGCGTTCGTCAATTTCGGTATGCTTCATCAGAAGGTCGCGAAGATGCGGCGCCAGAAAATACAGGAGCACAATCGTCACGATCATAGCAACAAAAGGATAGACGGACCTGATAAAGCCGCGGTGAAGTCCCACC
>CADCPV010000306.1 GCA_902803345.1 uncultured Eubacteriales bacterium
AGCGCATGCGGGCGCTTCGTGCGATCCGCGAAGGCGGAGACTATATGATCGTCACGACCTTCGCCGCGATGATGAATGTACTGCCGCCCTGTGAGGAGTTCGATGCGGCGGTGCTGGATCTTTCGGAAGGACTGTTCTGTGAACAGGAAGCGGTCGTAAAGAAGCTGATTTCTCTTGGCTATGAGCGCACTGCCCGCGTCGAAGCGCCGGGCGAATTTGCCGTGCACGGCGGCATCCTGGATGTGTTTGATATTACGGAAGAACGGCCGGTCCGTGTGGAATTCTGGGATACGGAGATCGATACGATCCGATCTTTCAACCCCGAGACGCAGATTTCCGAGGAGCGCAGGGAGTCGGTTTCGATCTATCCCGCGGAGGAACTTTTCCCGGGACCGGATGCCTGCATCCGGGCGGAAAAAAGCCTGCGTGCGGATTATGAAAAGCTGAAGGAAAGCTTTGTAAAAAACAATCAGTACGAGGAAGCTGCTTCCCTGCAGTCCGCATACCGGGAAGCTTCAGACGGGCTTTCGGACCGGTACTTCCGTGGACGGCTTGCGGGCCTTTCTGCGTACTTTTATGAGGAGCAGGACAGCCTCTTAAGCTATCTTCCGAAAGAGACTTTACTCTGTCTTTTGGAGCCGGCGCGGCTTTTAGAGCAGGGAACAGCGGCGGAAGAGGAGTTCTCGGAGAGCTTCCGGATGCGGATCGGAAAGGGGCTTGCATTCCCGAAGGAAGGATCGGTAATCCGCTCGGTGCAGGAGACTTTTGCAGGACTTGATACCGGCAGGACGCTGGCACTCACGGGCTTTGACAGCCGTCCGCCGATGCTGCACATCCAGGAAAGCTATCTTATGGAAGTGCAGCCGACGGTTTCGTATCAGGGGAATTTCGAGGGTCTGACGACCGATCTCAAAAATTATCTTTCCCGCGGCTTCAGCGTTGTGCTTTTGTCGCCGTCAAGAACCCGAGCCTCCCGGATGGCCGAACAGCTCCGGGAGTACGGAATCAAGGCATATTTCGACGAGGATCCGGAACGGGAAGTGGAACCCGGGACCATGCTCGTCGCATTCGGTCATCTGCACCGCGGCTTCTCCTATCCGCAGCTGAAATTCATTCTGCTGACGGAAGGTGATGTGCTCGGTTCTCAGCAGAAGAAAAAGCATAAGCCGCGCTTTGAGGGCGGGCAGAAGATCCGGAACTTCTCCGAACTTTCCGCAGGCGATTATGTCGTGCATGAGAACTACGGCATCGGGATCTATCAGGGCATCGAGAGCCTCCGCTCGGACGATGTGGAGCGCGACTACATGCGGATTTCCTACGGGGATTCTGGGACGCTGTATGTGCCGGTAACAAACCTCGAGGTCGTGCAGAAATATGCCTCTGCAGACGCGAAAATGCCCCGTCTTTCGCGTCTGGACAGTCCCGACTGGAAACGTACGCGGACGCGGGTAAAAACGGCCGTAACGGAGGTTGCGGAGGAATTAGTGGAGCTTTATGCGCTGAGGCAGAACGGCGAGGGCTTCCACTACGCGAAGGATACGATCTGGCAGAGCGAATTTGAGGAAATGTTCCCCTATGAGGAGACCGACGACCAGCTGCAGGCGATCGCGGCCGTCAAGGAGGACATGGAGTCCGGCAAGATCATGGACCGGCTTCTCTGCGGCGACGTCGGCTTCGGAAAGACCGAGGTGGCGCTCCGGGCAGCCTTCAAGGCCGTACAGGACTCGAAGCAGGTTGCCTACCTCGTTCCGACGACGATCCTTGCACAGCAGCATTACAATACCTTCGTGCAGCGCCTCGCGAATTTCCCGGTGCGCGTGGAGCTTCTGTCCCGTTTCCGGACAGCGGAGCAGCAGAAGGAATCGGTCCGGCTTCTTCGTCGAGGCGAGGCGGACATTGTGATCGGGACGCACCGCATTCTCAGTAAGGACGTGGAATTCAAGGATCTCGGCCTTCTGATTATCGACGAGGAACAGCGCTTTGGTGTGAAGCATAAAGAACAGATCAAGCAGCTGAAAAAGAACGTGGATGTGCTTTCGCTGACCGCGACGCCGATCCCGCGGACGCTTCATATGAGCATGATCGGTGTGCGGGACATGAGCGTGATTACTGAGGCGCCGACGGACCGCGTCGCGATCCAGACTTATGTGATGGAATACGCGGAGGAGCTCGTCAGAGAAGCAATCCAGCGGGAGCTTTCGCGCGGCGGGCAGGTCTATTATGTCTATAACCGGGTGCAGGATATTGCGGATATCGCGGCAAAAATCCAGGCACTGGTGCCGGATGCCGTGGTCGCTTACGCGCACGGAAAGATGTCCGAGCGCGAGCTGGAACGGCGGATGCTTTCCTTCATCGAAGGTGAAATCGACGTGCTGGTTTCGACGACAATCATCGAGACCGGCCTGGACATCCCGAATGTCAATACGATTATTGTGCATGATGCGGAACGCTACGGGCTTGCGCAGCTTTACCAGCTTAGGGGACGTGTCGGGCGCTCGAACCGCCAGGCCTATGCCTTTATCATGTACCGCAAAAACCGTGTCATGACCGAAGAAGCGCAGAAGCGGCTGGAGGCAATCCGCCAGTTTACGGAGCTTGGCTCCGGTATCAAAATCGCGATGCAGGACCTGCAGATCCGGGGCGCCGGCGCAGTCCTGGGATCGGCACAGTCCGGGCATATGACGGAAGTCGGCTATGACCTGTACTGCAAGATGTTAGCGCAGGCCGTAAAAAAGGCGCGCGGGCTGCCGCAGGATACGGCGGATTTCGATACGCTTTTGGATATCCGGGAAGACGCGTACATTCCGTCAAGCTATATCGGAAATGAAAGCCTGAAGCTTGAAATCTACAAGCGGATTTCCCTGATCCAGACGGAAGAGGACAGGCAGGAACTTTCAGACGAACTTTTGGACCGTTTCGGGGAGCCGCCGCTTGCGGTGCGGAAGCTTCTACGGGTCAGCACGCTGAAGAACATGGCGCGTTCCATTTATATTTCCGAAGTCAAGGGGAACGAAATGGAGCTGACCTTCCGTTTTGTGCCGTATGCACGTGTCAAAACGGAGAATATTCCGGTGCTGATTGCGAACATGAAAGGCGAGATGCGCTTCCTTCCGGGCGAGACGCCGGGGCTTCAGTGGCACCGGCTGAATCTTGCAGGAAAGAAGGAATCTGTTCTGGACGTCCTGCAGCGCCTTCTTTCCGAGATAAAAGAGTTGCTTATTTGACAAAGATGTGATAAAATCAATCAGTTAAGGTTTATAAAGGGGATTTTGACCTGAAATCCCTGTCAAGGAGGAGTTTATGAAACAGCATTTCAGCAGAATGATTGCCGTCGCTGCGGCACTGATTCTCGGGTTAACAGTTCTTGCAGGCTGCGAGACTGCGATTGGAAATTCGGACCAGACCACGGCAGTGGTTCTTCAGGGGAAAAAGTATTCGCTTGAAGAAGCAAAGCTTTATGTATATGCTTCGCAGTACATGATTGAGCAGCAGTCCGAGTTCATCATTTCCTATATGTACAAGAGCTATGATGAATTCTGGGATTACGAGCAGAACGGCTCAACCTATTATGAGATGAATTTTATCGAGGGAATCAACAAGCTTTTACAGACGAAGCGGCTTGTGATGAAGGCCAATGCGGAAGGCATCGCGCTGACTGCAGAAGAGCTGCAGAAGGTGGAAGATGCGATTGTGAAGTTCAAAGAGGACGAAGCGCGTGTCGTCGCGGCTTCCGGCTGCTCGGACGAGCTGCTGCGTCAGTATATTACAGAGAATGCGCTCGCGGTCAAGACCTATCTTTCGATGGTGGCCGA
>CADCPV010000307.1 GCA_902803345.1 uncultured Eubacteriales bacterium
TCCGCTTCTTGTTTCTGTCCGTTCCGGTGCCCGCGCTTCCATGCCCGGTATGATGGACACGATCCTCAACCTCGGCCTCAACGAAGAGGTTGTCGAAGCAATCGCCGAAATGTCCGGCAACCCGCGCTGGGCATGGGACTGCTACCGTCGTTTCATCCAGATGTATTCCGATGTCGTGATGGAAGTCGGCAAGAAGTATTTCGAGCAGCTGATCGACGCAATGAAGGAAGAGAAGGGCGTGAAACTCGATGTCGAGCTGACTGCTGACGATCTGAAGGCGCTGGCGGCGCAGTTCAAGGCAGAATACAAGGACAAGATCGGCGACGAATTCCCGACTGATGCGAAGGAACAGCTCCTCGGCGCTGTCAAGGCCGTGTTCCGTTCCTGGGACAACCCGCGTGCGAACGTCTACCGCCGCGACAACGATATCCCTTATTCCTGGGGCACTGCTGTCAACGTACAGGCTATGGCATTCGGCAACATGGGCGATGACTGCGGCACCGGCGTTGCGTTCACCCGTGACCCGGCAACCGGCGAGAAGGGCCTTTTTGGCGAATTCCTGACGAATGCACAGGGCGAAGACGTCGTAGCCGGCGTCCGTACTCCGATGCCCATCGCGCAGATGGAGCAGGAGTTCCCGGAAGCTTTCAAACAGTTCCAGGAAGTCTGCCAGATTCTTGAAAAGCATTACCGCGACATGCAGGATATGGAGTTCACCGTCGAGCACGGCAAACTCTTCATGCTGCAGACCCGTAACGGCAAGCGTACCGCCCAGGCGGCGCTGAAGATTGCCTGCGACCTCGTGGACGAAGGCATGCGGACCGAAGCGGAAGCGGTTGCGATGATCGATCCCCGTAACCTCGACACCCTGCTGCATCCGCAGTTCGATCCGGCAGCCCTGAAGGCTGCAACCCCGATCGGTAAGGGCCTCGGCGCTTCTCCGGGTGCTGCCTGCGGAAAGATTGTCTTCAACGCAGACGACGCTGTCGCATGGGCAGAGCGGGGCGAGAAAGTTGTCCTTGTCCGTCTTGAGACCTCTCCGGAGGATATCACCGGCATGAAGGCCGCACAGGGCATCCTGACAGTCCGCGGCGGCATGACCTCCCACGCAGCGGTCGTTGCCCGCGGCATGGGCGAGTGCTGTGTCTCCGGCTGCGGTGACATTGCGATGGATGAAGAGAACAAGCGCTTCACACTTGCGGGAATCGAATTCCACGAAGGTGATGCGATTTCGATCGACGGCACCACCGGCAACATCTACCAGGGCATTATCCCGACTGTTGACGCACAGATCGCAGGCGAATTCGGCCGGATCATGGGCTGGGCGGACAAGTACCGCAAGCTCAATGTCCGCACCAACGCCGACACCCCGAGAGACGCTAAGAAAGCGAAAGAGCTTGGCGCGGAAGGCATCGGCCTCTGCCGTACCGAGCACATGTTCTTCGAGCCGGAGCGTATCGCAGCATTCCGTGAGATGATCTGCTCCGACACCGTTGAAGCGCGTGAAGCCGCTCTTGCAAAGATCATGCCTTACCAGCAGCAGGACTTCGAAGACCTGTACGAAGCAATGGAAGGCTGCCCGGTTACGATCCGCTTCCTGGATCCGCCGCTTCATGAGTTCGTTCCGACGGACGAAGAAGACATCGCAGCGCTTGCGGAGGCACAGGGCAAGACCGTCGAGCAGATCAAGACGATCATTGCCGGCCTGCATGAGTTCAACCCGATGATGGGTCACAGAGGCTGCCGTCTTGCGGTTACCTTCCCTGAAATCGCCGAAATGCAGACCCGCGCCGTCATCCGTGCAGCGATCAACGTCATGAAGAAGCACCCCGACTGGGATGTGGTTCCGGAAATCATGATCCCGCTCGTAGGCGAACTGAAAGAGCTGAAATATGTCAAGGGCTTCGTTGCGAAGACCGCGGATGCGGAAATCGCAGCAGCCGGCGTTGACATGCACTACAAAGTCGGCACCATGATCGAGATCCCGAGAGCAGCCCTGACCGCTGACGAGATTGCGAAGGAAGCAGAATTCTTCTCCTTCGGCACGAACGACCTGACCCAGATGACCTTCGGCTTCAGCCGTGACGACGCAGGCAAGTTCCTCGGCGCTTACTATGATGCCAAGATCTATGAGAATGATCCGTTTGCGAAGCTCGACCAGGTCGGCGTCGGCAAGCTTGTGAAGATGGCAGCAACCCTCGGCCGCGAGACCCGTCCGGACATCAAACTCGGCATCTGCGGCGAGCACGGCGGCGATCCTTCCACCGTGGAATTCTGCCACAAAGTCGGTCTGAACTATGTGTCATGCTCCCCCTTCCGTGTTCCGATCGCGAGACTGGCAGCAGCTCAGGCAGCCATTGCAGAGATGAAATAAATAATATCTCGCAACAAAGAGAAGCGGCGTCCGAAAGGGCGCCGCTTTTTCGTGTATGTGCGTTTTCGTATACCGATTTTATTTCTTCGAAACCATATGGTAGCTCGTGACGCCGAGGATGGTTTCACCGTCGACCTGCAGGGCGCAGGGCTTGTCAAATTCGACGATCACGTCATGACCCTGAAGGACTTCGACACAGTCGGTGTGCTTCACGTGCTCGCCCTTGAAGATGCCCGGGAAAATCATCAGGGTTTTGAGCTTGCCGGAGCCGTAGAAGATCAGGGTGGAAGATTTATGCTCCGGATCAAGCCGCTTCTGGTCAGGCGTCGCATTCATGCCGCCGCCGATGAAACGTCCGTTCATAGTCATGGTAAGCCAGACTTTCTTATAGCTGCGTTTCAGGCCGTCCACAATCACAGTTGCATTGACGGGCTTGAATTTGAACAGAAGTCCCTTGATCGCGATTGAAGTATAATTAACTTCCGTACCGGGTTTCTCCTGGCGGATCCGATCGCCTTCTTCGCAGCAATAACCGGGAATTCCAAAGGCGGTGCCATTGATAACCTTGTACTTTTTGCCTTTGACGGTTACTTCCGGCAGATCTTTCAAATAAGGATTCAGGACAAAAGGCGGTTCTCCGACTTTATCCCTGACATCATTCATGAAATCATTGCCGGTTCCGGCGGGATAGAACAGAATCTCTCTTTGCAGATGATCTGTATCACAGTCATTTATGAAATGGTTGAGTGTTCCGTCTCCGCCGCAGATCACGATCATTTCATCTTCGGGCGTCTTTTCGAAATAGGCGCCGTAATCCGTGATTTTCGTAATATCGTCGAACCGGACCTCATCACCCTGAAGTTTCGCCTTCAGTTCTTCAGCGGCCTTCAGGCCTTTTCCGTTTCCCGACAGGGAATTGTACAGAATCACATATTTTGCCATCGCTTCACCTCTTCAAACTCATTCGTTCCTTCCCCGAAAACTTCCGGGAGAAGTTTGACTTTACTCAGTCTATATGATACAATGCTTTTGGTATTTTGTAAAGCAATGACGCGTATTTTTTGGAGTATTCAGACGTATGATTTTCAGTATCGATTTTGTCTTTTACCGGAATGGGCGGATCAACGTCCGCGGATGGGCGGCCGACAAGGAAAAGAGGGGCAGCATTTTCGCGGAACTCGTGAAAAAGAACGGCGAATCCGTGCCTTCATCCATCGAATACGAAGCGCGCCAGGATGTCCTTCTTCATCTCTATCAGGAAGGCGGAACGGAGGAACTCGCTTTTTCCCTGACCGCCTATACCGATACGAAGGAGAATGTCCTCTTAAAAGTCAGCCTGCGCGATGACCCGGACACATCTGAACTGATCGATATCCGCCGCATCTACAGAAGCCGCTATTCCCTGAAAAGCTGGTACAAATCCAAAGACCGCGACACTTTCCTCCGCGAGAAAAAGTACGGTGATCTGCAGTCGGATGATTTCTATTACCAGAAATGGTACGACGAGCATAAAATCACCCCCGCAGCGCTCAAAAAACAGCGAAAAGAGCGCTTTTCCCATGAACCGCGGATTTCCATCCTTGTACCAGTCTACAGGCCGGAGAAGGCCCAATTTGACGCAATGCTGCGGTCTGTAAAAGCCCAGTCCTATACGAACTGGGAGCTTTGCTTTGCGAACGGGACGCCGGACGATCCGGATCTTCAGAAAAGGCTCGAAGCCCTGTCGAAAAAGGACCCGCGGATCCGGGTGATGAAGCTTTCGGAAAACCTCGGAATTGCCGGAAACACCAATGCCTGTCTGGAGATGGCCGAAGGAGAGTGGTGTGCGCTTCTTGACCAGGATGACCTGTATGAACCAAACGCCCTTTATGAGTTTGTCCAAAAGATCAATGAATTTCCGGATTCCGAACTCCTGTATTCGGACGAGGACAAGATCGACAACGAAACCGGCGGACACCTGATGCCGCATTTCAAACCGGACTTCAGCCCTGCGCGCCTGCATTCGGACAACTATATCTGCCACCTTCTGATGGCAAAGACCGGACTCATGCGAAAGGTCGGCGGCGAACGTCCGGGCTTTGACGGCGCACAGGACTATGACCTTGTGCTGCGGCTCACGGAAAACACCAATGGGCCGGTCATTCACATTCCGAAAATCCTCTACAACTGGCGGGTTTCCAGGACTTCCACATCGGCTGATTTCGGGGCGAAAAGCTATGCAATCGAAGCCGGGCGCCGCGCCGTACAGGAAGCCTATACCCGCGAAGGATACGATACGGAGATTGTGAACTCAGACCATCCGGGGCGCTATGTCACGATTCCGCATCTTTCGGAATCACCGCTCGTTTCAATCCTGATCCCCAACAAGGACCACCGGGAAGAATTAGAAACATGCGTCGGCTCGATCCTGGAGAATGCCTCATATCAGAATTTTGAAATCCTGATCATCGAAAACAACAGCACGGAAGAGGAAACCTTCCGCTGCTACCGGGAACTGTCGGAACGGGATCCGCGGATCCGGGTGCTTCATTATCCGGACGTCTTCAACTATTCAAAAATCAATAACTTCGGCGCAAAGGAAGCGCGCGGCGAATACCTGCTTCTTCTGAATAACGACACTGAAGTAATTACCGAAAACTTTATCGAAAGCCTGCTTTTCTACGCGATGATGCCGGATGTCGGCGCCGCCGGAGCGAAGCTTCTCTATGCGGACGATACGATCCAGCATGCCGGCGTTACGGTCGGCGTGGAGGACCGGGTCATCCATATGTACGCCGGGGTCCCGAAGAAAGATCCGGGCTATATGGGACGGCTCATCACTTCCTGCGACGTCAGCGCCGTGACCGGCGCCTGCCTGATGACGAAAAAGAGCCTCTTCTGCAGCCTTTCGGGCCTGGACGAACAGTTCAGCGTTGCCTATAACGACGTCGATTACTGCCTGAGACTGCAGGAGCAGGGCCTTCGCATTGTCTACGACGCATATGCCGTGCTGTACCACTACGAGTCCAAATCCAGGGGTTATGAGGATACGGCGGAGAAGCAGGCGCGCCTGCAGAAGGAGATGGATCTTCTGAAGGAGCGCTGGCCGGAACGCATGAAGCGCGACCCGTATTACAATGACAACCTGTCGCTGAAAAGAGGGTTTTATCAGCTGCCATGAAGGAACGCCGTCTGCCGCTTTTTATCATCAAAATTCTGCTGTGTCTTGCAGCAGCTTTTGCAGGCGTCATTTATGTCAGCCTTGTGAAGGGAATGAGCGGCTTTTCGGGCGTTTCCGATCTTCTGCAGCGGGTCTTCAACCGCCCGCAGAAATTGATCGCCGCGATCCTCCTTTCCGGGATTCTGTTTGGGTTTACGATGCTTCCCCA
>CADCPV010000308.1 GCA_902803345.1 uncultured Eubacteriales bacterium
CTTCTCGGCAATCTCCTTGTTGGAACAGCCTTTGCAGATATACTGCAGGATCAGGCGTTCCCGCTCACTGAAATTGCCGACAGCGCGGGCCTCCTCCTGGTGCCGCAGCTGCTCCATTGCCGTGCTGTCGATGACGCTGATCCCCTGCAGGATCGAATGCATTGCCGATCGAAGCTGCTCCGGGTTGATGACCTTCAAAAGGAAGCCGTCACAGCCCTCCCGCATCGCCTTGGAAACCGTTTCGCTGTCGTAGAAAGTCGTCAGCGCGACGACACGGATCTCCGGATGCGAAGCCTTGATCTTTCGGGTCGCTTCCGCGCCGGAAAGCCCCGGCATCTGCATATCCATCAGCACAATGTCCGGGACGAGCTCGTCGCAGAGCGCCACGGTCTGAAGCCCGTCCGATCCGATTCCGACTACTTCAAACTCTTCCCAGCCTTCGATCGTCATCCGAAGCCCCGAAGTCAGGAGCTGATGATCATCTGCGAGCACCACCTTATATTTCCGATCCATTTTCTGCCCTCCAAACTGCCGTTACGACAAAGCCTTTTCCCTCTTCTGCCGTGAACTCCACCGTTCCGCCCGAACGTTTCACCTGGTCCTCCATTGTACTGAGACCGAAGCCCCGTTCAAACGGTCCGCGAAACGACCCGTTGTCCCGGATCTGAAGCACCGCTTCTCTGTCATTCATCCGAAGTTCCGCTTCCATCCGGTCCGCCAGGGAATGCGCCAGCGTATTGTGGTACGCTTCCCGGCAGATCCTTTCGATCAGCCCGTAAAGGGACTTCAGAAATGCCGGTTCCTCGCCCGAAATTCGGACCTCAACCGGAAAGGAACTCGTTTTGGAGAAATACTCCAAAAGCTCCGCGGCCGAGCCGTATTCTTTCTTCTTCCTCTCTTCCTGAGACGCTGCACAGATCCGCTGCCCTTCCGCAAGGAGCTCCCGGAAATGCTCAGGATCGCTGTCCCGAAGCTTCAGGCACATCTCCGAAATCGTATGCAGCTCCGTGATCGCGTGCCCCTCCTGATCGTGAATCATCCGGGCAATCCGAAGCTGTTCCTCGTACTCTGAAAGCGCCTTCACCTGCAGCGCATAGTCTTCCAGCTCGGCGTTTTTCTGCCTCAGTTCCTGCACTAAAAGATCAAGCTCCTCTTTCCGCTGCTGCCGCTCCGAGGTCAGGCGCATCTCCTCGGTGATGTCGCTCAGTACCACCGTATAGCCGACTGTTTTCCGGGCATCCTGCACCGGGGAAGTCTGCCGCCTGTAAATCCTGCCGCCGGCCCGGACCTCTCCCTCCAAAGCCTCAAAGACATCCGGAATGAAGCGCGACAGCCGCAGGCCCTTCCGCATCCCCGAAAAAGGCGGTTTTCTGTTGTAGTCCAGCACGTACCCGTAAGCGTCCGTAATCAGCACTGTATCGGGGATGTTCCGGAAAAGTTCTGTCAGATTCCCTGCCATGTCCCCTCCTTCAGCGCGCTGACCGCCCGGCGGATTTCCGCGATTGTTTCCTCTGTGATGCGCATGTTCTCAAGAAGCGCCGCATCCGCACCCGACGGATCCGCCTCTGCCCGTGCAAGGTTTTCATCCAGCCTGAGAAAAGCCTCCCGGGTATGCGCTTCTGTCTCGCGGATCAGTTCCAGTTTCTCCCGGGTGTTCTGGACCTGGTAAATGTTCTCGATATAGGCGTCAATGTTGCGCTTCTTCTCCTCCAATTCCTCCACCAGTTCGTCCTGCCGGCGGATTTCTCCCGCCAAAAGCTCCTGCTGTTCCCGGATTCCGCCAAGATCGACAATGGTCAGAAGCACACGCTTCCCTTCCGAAACCGGTGTCACCTGGACGCGGACGGATTTCCCTTCATACTGTCCGGAGACTGCAGTTCCATCTTCCGAGATCAGGCCCCGGGCCATAGCATCCGAAAGAATCCCCGGGATCTCTGTCGAGTATTTCTCCTCTGCGGCCCGGTTCTGCCAGGTGACCTGTCGCGACATAGGATCGTACTCCACAAGCGCACAGCCGGTCTCCGCGATGACATTTTCGATGGACTGCGAGATTACCTGCACGTAGCGGAAACGGAACACCATCAGATACAGGCACAGCAGCGAAACCGTCATGATGATCGGCGTCCAGTCCAACCGGTCCACGCCCGAGATCGAGCGCACGAGCGCCGCGGC
>CADCPV010000309.1 GCA_902803345.1 uncultured Eubacteriales bacterium
CGAGTACAGAACCGTAGATAATGGGCTTGTCCTTCGAGAAGGGCTGCAGATAGGTAAGTGCCGGGAAACCGGGGAAGAAATCATTCTTAACCGGGGAGAAACGCATCGGATTTGCCACCTTCTTGCATGCCTTCACGATATCCCAGTAAGGAACTTCATAGATTTTGTCGATGTTTTCCTTTGTGATGCCCAGTTCATCCATGACTGCCTTCGCGGTCCTGATGCTGTTTTCCCGATCATCTGCAGGCGTCCCCCCCGTAGCACCGCGCGCACCGCTGAGGCAGATTCCGCGCTGGAAGTACGGCGCGGCTTCTTCGATCTGATACAGGCACTGCACTTTTCCGCCGCCGCCCGAGTGTCCGCAGATCGTAACGTTCTCCGGATCGCCGCCGAACGCTGCAATGTTCTCATGGATCCACTTCATGGCAACTACAAGATCCCAGATACCGGCGTTTGCGGAATTTGCGAATTCCTCGCCGTACTCTTCAAGGTTCATGTAGCCGACAACATTCAGTCTGTGGTTGATGGAAACAAAGAGCACGTCGCCGTAATGCGCCATGTTGAAACCGTCAAAGGAAATCTCCTCAAACGCGTTTCCGCCGAAGAATCCGCCGCCGTGAATCCACACGAATACAGCTTTCTTCTCGCCTTCCTTACATTTCGGCGCCCAGATATTCAGGTTCTGGCAGTCTTCACTCTGCTTCTCCAGCATATGGAGTCCTCTGTAGTAGAAGAACGGATTGACTTCCATGGCCTGCATGGCAACGGGTCCGTGCTGATAAGCATTCTTTATGCCTTCCCAGGGCTCGATTTCCTCGGGCAAATGGAAGCGCTTTGCATGCGCATACTGAATGCCCATAAAGATATTCACATCTCCGTAGGTAACGCCGCGAAGCAGCCCCTGCTTCGTCTGTACAACCGGTCTTTTGTCCTCAAAAACAAATTTGTTCATGCGCATTCCTCCCTGGCAAACTGGTTTAATGACTCTGTTTTGCAACAGAATTCTATGGGTCCATTATACCGGAATCCCGACCGGATTTCTTTTGATAATCTGTCCCGAAGTATTAAAAAACTGGCGTATCTTTCCAGAATCAATTCCGTTCCTTCAGGATCCTGCCGATGATAAAAGTCTGCAGCCCTGCAGGAAGCATATTCAGGATCAGAAGATACGGATTCCGATTGATATTGTACAGAAATTTCGGTTTTCGCACTGACAGCGCCCGCATTACTGTCTTTGCAATCTTCTGCGGCAAAACACTCTTCGATTCCACGCTGTTCACGATTTTCCTGAACCGGTCTGCATTATATGTATAGATGCGCGTGTTTTCGCAGAATTGATCCAACTCCTTTGTGGAGACAGAAAGGAGACCTGTCCTGACAGCACCCGGACGGATCACTGAGACTTCGATTTTCAGAAGCTGCAGCTCCATCCGGAGTGAAAACGCATATTTTTCAAGCGCAGATTTTGTAACCGCATAGATACCGGTGAAAGGCAGCGGCGACAGAGGCGCAAGTTCGCTTGTTGTGAGAATGATCCGGCTGCCCCGAGTAAGAAGCGGCAGAAACTCCTTATTGATCCTGTATGCGCCGAAAACATTAATGTTGAAAATCTCCGTAAAGCGGGCTTCACCCATTTCGACGAGTGAATCAAGCCGGTAGATGCCTGCGAAGTGAATGATCGCATACAGCTCTTCCGTCTGCGATTTCACAAGTTCAAACGCCCGCCTGACACTCCCGGTATCGGTGACATCCGTCTCGACCGGAATGATGTTCGGTTCAGCGTCCCGGACATTTTTGTCAAGCGCAAAGACAGTATATCCGCTTTCGGACAGGGCTTTTGTCGCCGCATAGCCCATGCCGCCGTATGCGCCGGTGATGACAACATATTTCATATTCGCTTATTCTTTTCCGATGCTTGCGATAAAGGCTTCAATCTTTGCGTCGTTCTCGATAGAATCCTTGTGTTTCCTGTCAAGAAGGGAAACCGTATGAACAAGATTCGGCAGCAGTTTTGTAATGGCATCGAGACCCTTTTTCGTCTCTCCGCCGCCGCTTAAGAAAAAACAGGGAGCTGACCTTTGCTGCCGCTTTTTCGTCTTTCAGGAAAGCGTTAACGGCAGGAACGCCTTTGCTGTTCCAGATCGGCGAACCCAGGATGATCTCATCATAGGAATCGATATCCGTATTGAAAGGTTTTAATTCCGGTATGTAATTCATCATGACCTGACCGCCGCCGACAAAAATCCGGGCGGCAAAGCGCTTCGGCATGGCTTTTACAGTGTCCAGCTTCAGAAGATCCGCATCGAGCGCTTTCGCGATCTTTTCCGCAGCTTCCTGCGTGTTCCCGGAAAGAGAATAATATACAACTAATCTTTTCATGGCCTGTCTCCCTTATCTGCAGATTCTGTATCGGGCGGTTTCGGAAAAGACCACTCTTTTCCTTCCTCCATACCCCAGAGGGCAAAGACTTTGTTGTAGAACGGCGGCCGTGGAAAATCGAATTCCATCTCCGCCGGTAGATCCGGATCGGGATTATGGCGAAATCCCGGGAAAGACAGGCCCGCCATCAGATCATCCAGTTTTTCCGCAGGCACTGCCATAATAATCTCGTTTTTCCCGGTCAAGGCCCGCTCCTGCTCTCCAGGATCCGGAATTGCCACCGCATAATCCTTCTTCAGGAAACTGGTGATCAGGGTATGAACACAGGAGTCGATCGGATCCAGCCGGACATCCAGCATTTTTCCGTTGCGGAATTTCACAGCGGAAAGCAGGGACCGCATCTGGAAGTTGTCATCACAGTTAATCAGAAGCACGTCCGCCTCAAATTCCGCGTGTTCAGCGGGAGCCAGCAGCACACCCTTATACTTTCCAAGCGGAAGCCGTGGGAAATCTGAGAAGAAACGTTCTGCCTTGTCCGGATCCGGGATGCCCATCAGGGGCTTAATGATCTCATAGGCCTCTGTCCCCGGGGAGCAGTCGGCATAACCAAGCGCGACAACAGGCGCCCAGCACCACTCTGAACTCCTGTCGGTATACAGCGTCAGTCTCTGTCGTTTCACAAGCGCAAAAGCCTGGCAAAGGAAAAGATGGCCGAATGCTTCCCGCGCACGCAAGGCTGACCCCGGAATGTCGGAAACATCTTCGATCAGTTTCACTGCCTGAATATTTAAAGTCAGATGCAGCGCATTTTTCAGCTTACCAGCAGCTTCATTTGTGCGGTTCATGAATTATCCTCCCCACGGCAGAGCTAATCATAATAACAATATTCCTGCCGGTGTCTGTAATCAGCCGGGCATATCCTGAATCCCGGCTTTTGCCAAATACCGGCGGATCGTCTCAACCATTTTCCGGTTCTGGAATGAAGCAGAAATTTCATCCATATCGACCGTCTTTCCGGAAAGGATTCCCTGAATCAGGACTTCCGCATAGAGAACTTCCCGCGTCACAGGATCCTTCAGGTAAGTCAGAAGGTCGATATTCATTTTTGTGTTGATACCCTCTACCATTCCAGTGAAGAAGGTGCTGTCTTCCCCGAAATATTTCCCGATATTCTCAATACACTGGAAGCCTGCCGTTACATCATCCAGCCTCATGGCTCTCCGATGGTTAACTGCCAGCGTTCCTCCGTTCAGAAGCCGGTCTGCTGTAGTGTCCAGTGCATCACACAGATCGAGGAGAATGGCTGTATCGGGAAGCGCTTCGCCGTTTTCCCACTTGGAAACAGCCTGAAAAGAAACGTTCAGCTTTCCGGCGAGATCTTTCTGTGTCATCCCAAGCACTTTTCTCTGATGCTGAATATACTGTCC
>CADCPV010000310.1 GCA_902803345.1 uncultured Eubacteriales bacterium
ACCGGCATAAACCACGGATATACAAAGTACTGGTATGCATCATAAGGCTGGACCGGAAGACCGGTAATCTTCCCGAGTCCTCCCAGTATGCCTTCAGCATTGTACATGTAGAAAACATGGTAAATTACCACGATCACCACGGTCATCCATCTGATGTTGTCCAAGTAGTATTTTCTCATAGAATTCCCACCTTTGCAATTGATGTTAACATCATCATAAATACAGGGCAGGAATATGTCCACCAAGCAAACCGAACATTTCCGTGCGGTTTTTGTCAGGTTTTGTTGCCTGCCTGAATTTCTTCAGACGGATGCAGCCGCCGCCGGAAAAGGGGCAGGCCGGCAAATGCCGGCCTGCCCCTGAAGTTGATGATAAAACCCGAATTGGGAACACACTTTATTCTCTGATCCTCGCGTGGAATTCCTGCAGGCTTGTGATACCCGGCGCTTCGGCGCGCTTCTCGGAACGGATGCCGGAAGCGGTTGCAAGAGCAGCAGCCATCGTCGTGATGTACGGAATATGATGGCGGATTGCGCTCTTCCGGATATAGGAATCGTCGATCGCGCCCTTCTTCCCGATCGGGGTATTGATGATCAGGTCGATCTTGCCATTTGTGATCGCATCGAGAATGTTCGGCCTGCCTTCGTAGTTTTTCAGGATCCGCTTCGCATTGATTCCCGCTTCTGTAATGGTCTTCCAGGTGCCTTCCGTCGCCAGGATGCTGAACCCGCATTCGGCGAAATGTGAAGCAACCGCCACGAGATCTTCTTTGTCGGCGTCCGAGACGCTGATCAGAACGGTTCCGCTGAGCGGAAGGGCCGTGCGGGTCGCTTCCTGGGCGAGATAAAATGCGCGGCCCCAGTGCTCGCTCAGTCCGAGGACTTCGCCGGTCGACCGCATCTCCGGTCCGAGGACAGGGTCGACTTCCTGGAACATGTTGAACGGGAATACCGCTTCCTTCACGCCGTAGTAGGGGATCTTCTTTTCTTTCAGAGATTTTACGGCAGATTTCCTTCCGGTCAGTTCCGCGGTCATGATGTCCGTCGCGATCCTCACCATGTTGATGTCGCAGACCTTTGAGACGAGGGGAACCGTACGGGAAGCCCGGGGATTCGCCTCAATGACGTAGACCTTACCCTTTTCAATGGCGTACTGCATGTTCATGAGCCCGACGACGTTCATCTCTCCGGCAATCAGCTTCGTGTAGCTGCGTATCGTCTGAACCTGCTCTTCGGTCAGGTGGCGCGACGGCAGGATGCAGGCGGAGTCACCGCTGTGGATGCCCGCAAGTTCAATATGCTCCATGACGGCGGGAACGAATACATTTTCCCCGTCAGAAATGGCATCAGCTTCACACTCGATCGCATGCTGCAGGAAACGGTCGATCAGGATCGGACGGTCAGGCGTCACGCCTATGGCCGCCTTCATGTAGGCTTCCATCTGCCCGTCGTCATGAACGACTTCCATACCGCGTCCGCCGAGGACAAATGAAGGCCTGACCATTACAGGATAACCGATTTGAGAGGCGATCTCTTTCGCGTCCTCCACCGTGACGGCCATTCCGGCTTCCGGCATCGGAATTCCGAGTTTTTTCATCATGGCGCGGAACAGATCCCGGTCTTCCGCCATGTCAATCGTCTCAGGGGTTGTGCCAAGAATCCGGACCCCGTACTTCTTCAGGTCGGCAGCGAGGTTGAGAGGGGTCTGCCCTCCAAACTGGGCGATGACGCCAACCGGTTTTTCCTTGTTGTAGATTGCCAGGACATCCTCCAGGGTTAACGGCTCAAAGTACAGCTTGTCCGATGTATCGTAATCTGTCGATACAGTTTCCGGGTTGCAATTGACAATGACGGTGGAGAAGCCCAGCTTGCGCAGCGCGTATGCGGCATGCACGCAGCAATAGTCAAATTCGATTCCCTGGCCGATCCGGTTCGGGCCTCCGCCGAGGATCATAACCTTCGGCTTTTCTTCACTGACCGGATCAAGATCCGTTTCAAGATTGTAACTCGAATAGTAGTAGGCGCTGTCCTTCGTTCCGGAGACATGGACGCCTTC
>CADCPV010000311.1 GCA_902803345.1 uncultured Eubacteriales bacterium
CAGAAGCTGGTGCAGAAGTCCGTGAATGACGGTTATCTTGTCGGTTCCCGGGGCTCCGTCGGCTCGTCGCTTGCGGCGACGATGTCCGGCATTACCGAAGTAAACCCGCTGCCGCCGCATTACCGCTGTCCTTCCTGCAAATACAGCGACTTCGAGTCGGAAACCGTGAAGCAGTATGCGGACAACACCGGCGCCGATATGCCGGACATGGTCTGCCCGGTCTGCGGTGCGAAGCTTTTGAAGGACGGCTTCAATATTCCCTTTGAAACTTTCATGGGTTTTGAAGGAGACAAGGAACCGGATATCGACCTGAATTTTTCGGGTGAATACCAGGCAAAAGCCCATGCCTATACGGAAGTCATTTTCGGAAAGGGCCAGACCTTTAAGGCCGGGACAATCGGTACGGTCGCGGAGAAGACCGCGATCGGCTATGTGCTTCATTACTGCGAGGAAAACGGCCTGAAGAAGCGGAAGTGCGAAGTGAAGCGGATTGCGCACCACCTTGAAGGCGTCCGCCGGACTTCCGGCCAGCATCCGGGCGGCATTATCGTGCTGCCGTTCGGCGAAGATATCAACAGTTTTACACCGGTCCAGCACCCCGCGAATGACGAGAACAGCAATATCATCACGACGCATTTTGACTATCATTCGATCGATTCCAACCTGCTGAAGCTGGACATTCTGGGACACGACGATCCGACGATGATCCGGATGCTGCAGGACCTGACCGGGAAGGATCCGCGGGAGTTTCCGCTCTCGACACCCGAGGTCATGAGCCTGTTCAAGGATACCTCCGCACTCGGCGTTACGCCGGCGGAGATCCGCGGCTGTCCTCTGGGTGCTCTCGGACTTCCGGAATTCGGCACTGACAACGCGATCAGCATGCTTTTAGACACAAAGCCGCAGTATGTTTCGGACCTGATCCGGATTTCCGGCCTTGCGCACGGCACGAATGTCTGGCACGGCAACGCGCAGACCCTGATCGAGGAAGGCAAATGCACGATTGCGACAGCGGTCTGTACGCGTGATGATATCATGGTTTACCTGATCGACCGCGGCATTGAAAACGGCAAGGCTTTCAAGATTATGGAAGACGTCCGCAAAGGCCGTGTCGCGAAAAAGGGAAGCAAAAACTGGGAAGAGTGGAAGCAGGATATGATTGCGCACGGCGTTCCGGACTGGTATATCTGGTCCTGCGAGCGGATTGAATACATGTTCCCGAAAGCCCACGCCGCAGCCTATGTCATGATGGCGCTTCGGATCGCCTACTGCAAGGTCTTTTATCCGCTGGCCTATTACTGCGCGTATTTCTCGATCCGCGCCTCGGGCTTCAACTACGAGCTCATGTGTCTCGGAAAGGAAGCGCTGGAGCGCAATATGGACGAGTATGAGCGAAAGGACCAGCTGAGCGCGAAGGAAGAGGACGTCTACCGCGACATGCGGATCGTTCAGGAAATGTATGCACGCGGTTTCTCCTTCGTACCGATCGATATCTATAAAGTACAGTCGACGCGCTTCACCATCGTGGACGAAACACACCTGATGCCGTCCCTGATTTCGATCGACGGCATGGGGACTGTTGCGGCGGATACGGTTGTCGAAGCCGCTGCTTCCGGAAAGCCTTTCACCTCGATCGAAAACTTCCGCTCCCGCACCAAAGTCAGCCAGACCCTGATCGAAAAGATGCAGAAACTCCGGATCCTCTCGGGACTCCCGCAGGATGACCAGTTCAGCCTTTTTGATCTGTAATGCGAAAACTTGATATTTCGGGCATTTTGTTGTATAATATATTGTCAGGGTTTCAGCCCTGCCCCTGCAGAATCCGATCTGCAGGAAGAGTTCAGAACATGGAGCAGCAGCCTTTTATGGGATCAGGCAAGAAAGATTTATCCTTTGTTATTCCCTGCTATAACGAGGCAGGCAATGTGGAGGCGATTTACGAGGCCATCCACAGCGTTTTCGATCCGGAAGGGATCTGTTATGAAATCGTCATGGTGAATGACGGTTCCAAAGACGGTACCCGCGAAAAACTGCGCGCGCTGTTTTCGGCGCATCCGGACGGAGGCCTCAGAATTGTGGATTTCTCGCGGAATTTCGGCAAGGAAGCCGCTATTTTCGCAGGGCTTTCGCATGCGTACGGAGAGCGCGTCTGTGTCATTGACGCGGACCTGCAGCAGCGTCCGGAGGTTGCGCTTTCGATGTACCGGCTGCTGGATGAAAAGCCTGAAATCGACTGCGTTGCGGCCTACCAGGATCAGCGGAAGGAAGGAAAAGTCCTGAGCTTTTTTAAAAACTGTTTTTACCGGCTGATCAACCGGATGTGTGACATCGATTTCACGCAGGGCGCTTCGGATTTCAGGATGTTCCGCCGGAACATGGCGGATGCGATCCTTTCTGTCCGGGAATACCACCGCTTCTCGAAGGGTATTTTCTCCTGGGTCGGCTTCGAGACGGAATTCATGCCTTACGAAGTGCAGGAACGGAATTCCGGGCAGAGCAAATGGAACTTTTTCCGGCTCTTTGCCTACGCGGTGGACGGCATCGTCGGCTATTCGACGGTTCCCCTTCGGATTTCGACGGTACTCGGAATCTTTCTTTCGATCTTCGCTGTCGTCTACATGATTGTACTCGTAATCAAGACGCTGATCCTCGGCATTGACGTGCCGGGATACGTGACGACGCTTGGTTTTGTGCTGCTTTTAGGGGGCATACAGCTTCTGATTCTCGGCATTCTGGGAGAATATATGGCAAGAGTCTATATTCAGGGAAAGGACCGGCCGATTTACATTGTGAAGGACATTCTGGAGCGTTCTCCGGATGAGGAATCTTTGGAAGGAAAGGAAAATGGCGCAGAGTTCGACATCCAAAAATAAAAAGACAACCGCGAAAACCACGCCGAAGCGCACGAATACGGGCGCCGGAACTTCTTCGCGCTCTGCTTCCGGGGTCAGGAGAAAAACAAAGGAAGAGAAGATGAGAGAGAAGCGCGGACTTTTAGCCCGCGAAATCATCTTTGTCCTGATTCTGGGTCTCTGTGTGCTTCTTTTCGTGAGCAATTTCGCGGAATCCCTGTCTTTCATCCGGAATATCGGCTACAAGGCCTTCGGGATGCTTTCCTATGTCTGGCCCTTTGCAATCCTGGTGTTTGCCTGGCTCTTCCTGTTCACGGAGATCAACGGAACCCTGTTTACGCGCTTTTTCTCGGTGCTGCTGTTCCTGTTTGCGCTTTCCGGAATCTTCTCGCTTGCGATGACGCTTCCGGACGGCGGACTTCTGGGACGGCTGAATATCCTGGTATTTTACAGCTGGCTGAACCGTGCCGGGACTTACATTGTGGATGCGGTGATTCTGCTCATCGCGGTCATTCTGTTTACCGGTTTCTCGATTTCCCAGTCCGTAAAACGGATCAGCGGAAGAACAGAAGAGGAAAAGCTCCTGAAAAACAAACAGACGGAGCTGGAGCGTGAAAAACGCGAGCTTCTTCGTCAGGAGGCACAGAAGCGCCGGGAGGCGAAGGAACTCGCCAAAATCGAACGCCTGGAGCATGAAAACGACGCGATCCGGGACCGTGCAAACCGCCGGATCGAGCAGGATGAAAAGATTCGCGACCGTTTCCAGCCCAGATACGGCATCGGCGATACCACGATTGTGGATACCGAAACACCGGTCAATGCTTCTTTTGGGAACGGCGGGGACGCGCTTGTGAAAAACCGGGAGCTCTTCACGAGCTATTCCAACAGCGGAAAAGTACCGCCGCAGAAAAAGGATCCGGAGCCGGAGTTTGTGATTCCGGATATCAAGATTCCCTCCGAGTATTTCAATACCAAGGATGATCCGAAAGCGATCGAACCCACGGCAAAAACGCCCATACAGACGGAGCCGGATATTCCCTATAAGCTTGACAAGGACGACGAGTACGTCAAGACAGTCATCACCTCAACCGGGAAGATTGTCTCGAAGGAAACTGACGGCAATCATCTTGCGAACAAGGAAATTATTCACGGAACGCCGAAAAAGCCGGCGGAAATCCGTTATGAAGAGCCGGACGAAGGCAATGATTCTGAGGAAAATCCGTCTGCCGGGCCGGAAAAAACGGCAGGAAAATCTGCACTTTCAGCTGAAAAAGCAGCCAATACGCCGACTGCAAAGGACCAGGAGGAAATCGTAAAGGAGATCCGGAAGGAGCCGACGAAAGAGTACAAATTCCCGCCGATGCGCCTTCTGAAAAAGGGCAGCGGCGCAGGGCTTTCGAAGGCTGAACTGGAGAAAGAACTGAAGGACACCGCCGCGAAACTGCAGGAAACGCTGCGGATTTTCGGCGTTGGCTGTACGATTACGAACATCACCTGCGGGCCTTCTGTAACCCGTTATGAACTGCAGCCGGACGTCGGCGTGAAGGTTTCCCGGATCGTTTCCCTGACGGACGATATCAAGCTGAACCTTGCCGCATCCGATATACGTATGGAGGCGCCGATTCCCGGGAAGTCCGCAATCGGCATCGAGATTCCGAACAAGGTCAAGAAGAGCGTGATTCTCCGGGATATTCTGGAGTCGGAAGAGTTTGAAAATGCAAAATCAGACCTGAGCTTTGCCGCAGGCCGCGACATCGAAGGTAATTCCATTATTGCAAACATCGAAAAGATGCCGCATGTGCTTGTCGCAGGCGCAACCGGTTCCGGTAAATCCGTCTGTATCAATACGATTATCATGAGCATTCTGTATCATGCGAAACCGACGGATGTCAAGATGATCCTCGTGGACCCGAAGGTGGTGGAACTCTCTGTCTATAATGGGATTCCGCACCTCCTGCTGCCGGTTGTGACGGATCCCAAGAAGGCCGCTGCGGCCCTGAACTGGGCGGTTGCAGAGATGGACCAGCGCTACAACCAGTTCGCAGAATTCGGGGTCCGCGGCATTGAAGGCTTCAACCAGATGATTGAACGCGACGCACCGACAGGCGCCGACGGCTATCCCGTGAAGCGGATGCCCAAGATCCTGATTATTATCGATGAGTTAGCGGACCTTATGATGGTCGCATCGAACGATGTGGAAACTGCGATCTGCCGCCTTGCGCAGAAAGCGCGTGCGGCCGGAATCCATCTCGTGATTGCGACTCAGCGGCCCTCAGTTGATGTTATTACAGGCCTCATTAAAGCAAATATTCCGTCGAGAATTGCCTTTGCAGTCTCTTCGGGAACCGACTCCCGGACGATCCTTGACATGGTCGGCGCCGAGAAACTCCTCGGAATGGGCGACATGCTCTATGCGCCGGCGGGTTCCAGCAAGCCGATCCGCGTCCAGGGCGCCTATGTCTCGGACGATGAAATCCACGATGTTGTGGAATTCCTGGTAAAAGAAGGCGAAGTCAAGGGTTCCGGCACGGCGGAAAACGTCGATCTTTCGATGCCCTCCGGCATATCAGGCGGCGCAGTCGGATCCGGCGACGACCGGGATGAGTATTTTGCCGCGGCGGGACGGCTGATTGTCGAGAAGGAAAAATGCTCGATCGGCATGCTGCAGCGCCAGTTCAAGATCGGATTCAACCGGGCGGCCCGGATTGTCGACCAGCTCTGTGAAGCCGGTGTTGTCGGCGAGGAAGAGGGCACGAAGCCGAGGAAAGTCCTGATGAGCATGGCTGAATTTGAAAACTATCTGAGGGGATAACAGAAGACATGAAAATCCAATGGTATCCCGGACATATGACAAAAGCCCGGCGGGCGATGCAGGAGGACGTGAAGCTTGTCGATCTGGTGATCGAGCTTCTGGACGCCCGTGCGCCGGGATCCTCCCGGAATCCCGACATTGATACGCTGGCGAAAGGGAAATTCCGGCTGGTGCTCCTGAACAAGGCGGATCTTGCGGACGAACAGGTGACCGATGCCTGGAAGGAATACTTCAAAAGCGCCGGAATCCGCGCGGTTCCGCTGGATTCAAGAACGACCGGAGCAGTACGGGAAATCCGGAAAATCATTCCGGAGATCTGCCGGGAGAAAATCGAGCGCGACAGAAAGCGCGGCATCCTGAACCGGCCGATCCGGGCGATGGTCTGCGGAATCCCGAATGTCGGCAAGTCCACTTTCATCAATTCTTTTGCGGGCCGGGCTGCGGCAAAGACCGGCAACAAGCCCGGCGTAACGCGCGGCAACCAGTGGATCCGGCTCGATAAAAATGTCGAGCTTCTGGATACGCCCGGCATTCTCTGGCCGAAATTCGACGATGATCTTGTCGGCACCAATCTGGCATTCCTCGGTTCTGTGAGCGACGATATCGTAGATAAAACAGGGCTCGCATACGAGCTTCTGATGTTCCTGTCGGATCATTACCCGGATATGCTTGAGAAGCGGTATGATCTTTCTGTGGATAATCGGAATACGGAAGCGGAGGAAGGACCGGAGAGCGGCTCTGAGACGGATGATCCGAACAGAGCAAGAACGCGTACGCTTCAGCTGATGGAGGAGATCGCGCTTCACCGGAACTGCCTGAAAAAAGGCGGGGAACCGGACCTTGACCGTGCGGCGCTTCTGATCCTTGACGATTTCAGGAGCGGGCGTCTCGGCCGTATCACCCTGGAAAAACCCTGAGAACCATTTCGGGATCATCATTAAGGAATTTGCGGATAAACTCATGAGTTTCGGAAAAAAAGCTGATAATGATAATAAGAATCAGGAAACGGCAGAAGAGAGAAAACTGACGCCGGAAGAGAAGGCGCAGAAACGGCTCCGGGAGTTTCTGGAAACCGTTCTGGAGCTTGTCATTGTCGCGGCGCTGGTTTTCCTGTTTCTGCGCTTTGTGGCTTTCCGCTCGGTCGTGTACGGCGATTCCATGAATGCCACGCTGAAGGATCATGACAATCTCGTTGTGGAGCGCGTTTCCTATTATTTTCATGAGCCGGAACGCTTTGATATTGTGGTTTTTGTCCCGCCGAATATCGTGGACGGCAAGGATCACTATATCAAGCGTGTCATCGGTCTTCCGGGGGAAACGGTGGAGATCATCGACGGCAGGGTTCATATCAACGGCGAACTGCTGACGGATGATACCTACGGGCTGGATATTATGTACAAAAACCGCAATAAAGAATATGGAACGCTTCACTACGGTCCCGTGACAGTGCCCGAAGGGGAAATCTTCGTACTCGGCGACAACCGCAATAATTCCCATGATTCAAGGGCTTCGGATGTCGGAACCATCTCCATCAAAACGCTGAGCGGGCGGGTGCTGTTCCGGTTCTGGCCCCTGAATGCGATGAAAAAGTTCTGATTGAAAGTGTGATTTCGGAGTTTACCTTATGAATATTCAGGAAATTGACCGGATCCTTTCGGAGACACCTATGCAGTACCTGCAGGCAAAGCTTTCGGAGTTTTCGTCGGACGAACGGACGGGCGTAAAGAAGCTCCTGCAGAAATACCAGAAAAAACATGATGATTATGTGCGGGAACTGGAACGCATCGACCGGATGATGCTCTATGAACGCAAATATGCGGATTACGGTATTATCTGCGGAATTGACGAGGCCGGGAGGGGACCTCTCGCGGGTCCCGTGTGCGCGGCTGCGGTGATCCTGCCGAAGGACCATCCGATTCTCTATGTGAATGATTCGAAGCAGCTTTCTCCGAAGAAGCGCGAGGAACTGTATGATGTCATTGTCCGGGATGCGGTCAGCTTCGGTGTTTCGCTGAGCTCTGAGAAGGTTATCGACGAGATCAACATTCTGCAGGCGACCTATCGCGCGATGCGGGAAGCTGTGCGTGCGCTGGATCCGCAGCCGGATCTCACGCTGAATGACGCTGTGACGATTCCGGAGCTTGCGATCCGGCAGGTTCCGATTATCAAAGGAGATGCCAAGTCTGCCTCGATCGCCGCGGCCTCAATCCTTGCGAAAGTGACGAGGGACCGGCTGATGGTGGAATACGACCGGCTCTATCCGGAATACGGATTTGCGGAGCACAAGGGATACGGTTCGCAGAAACACATCGAAGCGCTGAAGAAATACGGCCCCTGTCCGATCCATCGGGAGACATTTATCAGAGGAATTCTGGCATGAATAAAAGAGAAAAGGGAAGCCGCTATGAAGATCAGGCGGCTTCTTTCTGCAGAGAGAAGGGCATGACGGTACTTGAGCAGAATTACCGCCGGAAGACCGGGGAAATCGACCTGATTCTCCGGGACAGGGGTGTGCTGGTCTTTGCGGAAGTCAAGTTCCGCTTGCGTACCCGGAACGGTTTTCCCGAAGAGGCGGTGACAGCAGGCAAGCAGCAGCGCATTTACCGGACAGCGCAGTGGTATCTTATGGAGCACAGCCTTCCGGAAAATACACCCTGCAGATTTGATGTGATCAGCATTCTGGATTCGGAAATTACACATATTGAGAACGCTTTCGGCGGATTCTGAAGGATTGAAGCGGGGAGGAACCCATGATTTCAGACAAAGGCATTACCATAAAGCGCGCGACGGGCGCAAAGGATCATCTGACTTTTCACGACGGAGATGTGCCGTATTTCAGCATTCCGCTGTTTGATGAACTGGGCGTAAAAAACGGCTTCTCGACGAAGTTCGGCGGGGTCAGCCGGGGCTTTTATGCCGAAATGAACCTCGGTATGCTCAAGGAGCCGGAAGAGATCGGCCGGGAAAACTACAGACGCATGCTCAGAACGCTTCATATGAGCGAAAAAAGGCCTGTTTTAAGCTGGCAGACGCATACGACGAATATCCGTCGGGTTACGGATCCGGACGCCGGAAAAGGGCCTTTTCGCGCAAGAGACTACAGGGATGTCGACGGGCTTGTGACGGATCTTAAGGATACGCCGCTCGTGACGCTGTTTGCAGACTGTGTTCCGCTGTATTTCTATGACCCTGTGAATCAGGCGATCGGTCTTTCCCATGCCGGCTGGCGCGGAACTGTCGGAAGGATGGCGGAGAAGACAATTCAGCGCATGCACCTCGAATTCAATACAGCTGCGCCGGATGTCTATGCCGCCGTCGGCCCCTCGATCTGCGGGGAATGCTATGAAGTCGGGGCAGAAGTTGCGGAGCAGTTCATCGAGGAATTCGGACGCTACCGTTCAGAGCGATTCCTCCGGGAGAAGCCGGACGGCAAGTACCTTCTGGATCTGTGGCGCGCCAATGAATCGGTGCTTTTATCCGCAGGAGTTCCGAAGGAGCATATCTTTATCACGGATATCTGCACAAAATGCAACCCGGACCTGCTGTTTTCACACCGGGTAACAGGAGAGAAGCGCGGGGTGATGGGCGCGTTCCTGAGCCTGTAGCATATACGATAAAACAGAATCGAAAATTTGTTCGATTTTCTCTTGACAAACATCTGTTCGGGTATTATAATAATGCCATACAGAACAGATGTTCACCCGCATACAGAACGGTCGGGCGGGAGAGGAGAAGAGATGAGCAAGAGAACAGTTTCGATTTTGTTTGGTATTCTTTTAGCAGCGCTTGCGGCTGTTGTGATTATCCTGATCTGCAGCATTCACGGATCTGCGGATTCTCAGGCGACGGAGGCATTGGAAGCCCGCTACGAGCGTGTGGAAGTCTGTGCGGGAGATACGCTCTGGAGCATCTCCGAGGAGTATGCGAAATCCTATCACTGCGAGACGCGGGAGTACATCCGGGAACTGAAACGGATCAACCGGCTGCAGTCCGACCGGATCAACGAAGGAATGTCGCTGATTGTGGTTACCTACGGCAGATAAAGAGCGGAACCGGAAAAGGAGAAGAGATTTCATGTCAGATGTATATGAATACTGTCCGCAGTTCGAAAATGAGCGCTGGCTGCTTCGCCTGGTCCGTCAGGAGGATGCGGCGGATCTTTTAGCTGTTTACAGCGATAAGAATGCGCTTCCTTTTTTTAACAGCGACAACTGTGACGGTGATAATTTCTATTATCCGACCCTGGAACGGATGCGGAAGGCGATTGATTTCTGGGAGTATTCTTATCAGTATAAGTGGTTTGTCCGTCTGGCGATTATCGATAAAAACGCCGGAAAAGCTGTGGGAACCATCGAACTGTTCCACAGGCTTTCGGAAGACGACTTCAACCATGTCGGCCTGATCCGGATCGATCTCGGCAGTGCTTACGAGAAGGCTGAAGTGATCAGCGAAATTCTGGCCCTGATCATTCCGCCGGCCTATGATCTGTTTGACTGTACGGAAATCATTTCCAAAGTGCCTGTGTATGCAATTGAGCGGCAGAAAGCATACACAGAATACGATTTTGTCAAATCCGATTCCTTCCTGGTCGGCTCAGACGATCATTTTGCCTACAAAGATTACTGGATTGTCAGAAAATGATAC
>CADCPV010000312.1 GCA_902803345.1 uncultured Eubacteriales bacterium
GCGAGCGAGGCCTTTGCAAAGACAAAATCCAGGTGCGAAAGGATGGTGAGGTCAGCCTCCAGTTCCGGGATATGATCTCCTGCGAGCGCCGAGAGATTCGCAAGAATCACCTCGATTTCTTTCTGCTCGTCGATTTCGTACTGCCGAAGCTCGTTGTTGAGGCGGATCACGCTCATCGGCTCGATGAAGACCGTGGAGCCGGTGCCGGATTCGTCGTGAATCATGCCCGATACCGCCGAGCGGTACTCGGATTTTACGGGAATGCAGTAGCGGCCGTTCCGCATTGTGACGACGTTGTCCCGAAGATAGCTGCTGTTGGAAAGCAGTACGGAATTCAGCTCTGCGTGGATTTTTGCGGAAACGCCGGCCATCTTGCGGCGGATTGAATGCAGCTTCGGGCTGGCATCATCCGCGATTTCCTCCTCCGAAAGGATGCAGCGGTCCAGTTCGTGCTGAAGCGCTGTCAGGGGTTCGAGCCCCTGGAACATGCCCGAAAGCACGTCCGGGTTCTGTTCATCGTCATTTTTCCGCCCGTAGCTTTTCACGCGTGCCGCGGTTCGAAGCACAGTTGAGATCGACAGAAGTTCCACAATTCCGAGGTTGGACTGTACCTTGAGGCGCATCAGAGAGGGCCGGATGTCGCGCGCGCCGGAGCAGGAAAGCGTGCCGAAACGCACGATGCGCTGAAGCGCGGCCGCGGTCTCCGCCTGCCATTCCCGGATGTCCGGGAGGCTGTCGGATGGCACCAGCACCTGCACCTGTTCTTTTCCGAGCGGGGTCAGGGCTTTTTCAAGAAGCATCGCGATGATTTTATCGTATTCAAGGGTTTTCAGTACTTTTTCATTCATGCCCCGATTATACAATAAAGAAGGCGCCAGTGCAAGTGCCGAAAAGACTCCTTTACTTTTCTGGGGGAAAAAGGTATAATATGTTGTCAGGGTCAAAAACCCCGGCTCTGATTCTGACAGAAAGGTTCATGAATTTTGGACGAGGAAAAGCGGGAACGGGAACGGAAGTTTATCCGGGAGAAAATCGTTCCGAGAAAAAAATATAAAAAAGTGCTCGGTATCATCGGAGCTGTAGTTGGTGCGGCCATTCTTTTCGGCGCGTCAGCCGGTGCGGTATTTTACCTGATGCAGGAAGTGCTGAAAAAGAACGAGGTCGCGGAAAGCCCGGTTGAGACGATCATTATCGCCCGGGACGATGTTACGCTGAGTCCCGGGTCAAGCGAGACGCCGGAGGAGACACCAAAAGCCACGGAGCAGACGACAGAAAAGCCATCAACAGAGAAACCGACCGGTAAAACTGCGGAAAGCAGCCCGGAGGAAATGTCCGGATCAACGGCAGACACGGCAGAAGCATCGGATGAAAGCACCGGTGAGACACCGGTGGAATCCGGCTCGGAAAACGATACGGAGAGCGGTTCGGAAGGAAATTCCGGGAGTACGCCGGAAGAAGATACAAAGAGCGGCTCGGAAAGCGAAACGGAAGAATCGGAGAGCACGAAAGCAGCGGATGAAACCGAAAACACGGAGAATGCGTCTCTGTCCGAAACTGAGACGGAGTCTCCTGTGAAGGAACTCTCGGAACGTGCCTTCGAAATCCGCAGGGCTGTTGCGCTGATTACGGTCCGGGAGACCGGCGCGACCGACTGGTTCTCGGCTGCGATTCAGCAGAAACGCGAGCTTTACGGCGTGATCATCGCGGAAACCTCCGAATATGTGCTGATCCTGACGCGTGCCTTCGGTCTCGATGCGCCCGGAACCACCCTTACGATTCAGGTGGACGGCATCTCCTGTGCGGCCGAATTCCAGAAAGGGGACGGCATCAGCGGACTTGCGGTGCTGCGTGCCCAGAAAGCGGCGCTTCTGGGGCGCTATGAGGTGATTTCTCTGGGCAATTCGCTGACGGTTTCGATAGCGGACCGCGTCTGGTTCTCCGGCTTTTCGCAAAATGCCGGTTCCGGCCTGAATGAAGGCTTCATTTCCTATGTGGAGCAGTACCGGCCGACTGTGGACGGTTATGTGCAGAAAATCTCCACCGGCATGCTGCATTATCCGGGAGAGCAGGGTATTCTGCTGAATGATAACAATGAGCTGATCGGAATTGTTTCGGACGAAAGCTGTACCGAAGGCGCAATCCTGACTGCCTGGGGCATCAGCCCGATGAAGTACCTCCTGGAAGACATGTGCTCCGGTGCCGGAACAGCCTATCTCGGCATTCGCTGTGTTGACGTTTCCTCGGATGAGGGCGATGCGCTGGGCATCCCCGCCGGCCTGTATATTCAGGAAGTGTCGCAGGACAGTCCGGCTTACGATGCGGGACTGCTGCCGGGAGACCGGATCGTCCGGGTTGATGCGGGCTCCGTGAATACGAACCATATGCTCCTTTTGTGGATGGACGTCGTGGAGCCCGGGAAGGAAATCATCATCAGCATTGAGCGGCGCGGCCCCGAAGGCTACGAACCGCTGGAAATCCCGGTTACGCCGGGCGAAAGAAGATAGTTTTACCGGGAAGCCGGTTTAGAAAGAGTAATTCATACATGCTTTACGTCAAAGACATTCATGAAGGCCAGCACATTTCCCAGATACTTCTGTGCAGGCAGAAAGTCACGGGGACCACGAAAAACGGGCGGACCTATTATTCGCTGAAGCTGCAGGACAAGACCGGGCAGCTCGACGGCAAGGTCTGGGACCTCACAAACAGCATCGAGAACTTCGAAAGCATGGATTTCATCCTGGTCGAAGGCGATGTGATCAACTACAACGGATCGCCGCAGCTCAACATCCGCCGCATCCGGAAAGCAAACCCGGGCGAATATGACCAGAAGGAGTACATCCCCGCATCGGGTCTGGACATCGACAAGATGTACGATGAGCTGATGTGGCTCATCAACAAGGTCGAGCACCCGAAGCTTCGCGAGCTTCTGGAATCTTTCTTTGTGAAGGATGAGAAATTCATCGCCGAGTTCAAACTGCATTCGGCGGCGAAGGCCGTGCACCACGGCTTTATGGGAGGACTCCTGCAGCATACGCTCCGGGTCGCGCAGACCTGCTATTTCTTCAGTCTGCAGTACCAGATGCTGAACCGGGACCTGCTGCTTGCGGCGGCGATTTTCCACGACATCGGAAAAATCCGCGAGCTTTCGGATTTCCCGGAGAATGATTATACGGACGAAGGCCAGCTTGTCGGGCATATCGTGATCGGCTACGGCATGGTCAAGGCTCGGATGGAAGAACTGGGCGGTTTCACGGAGAAGCTTCAGAACGAGCTTCTGCACTGCATTCTTTCCCACCAGGGGAAGCTGGAATACGGCTCTCCCAAGATGCCGTCCCTGATGGAGGCTGTGGCGCTGTATTATGCGGATGACGCGGATGCGAAGCTTGAAATCATGGTTGAGGAATTCTCCAAGACTGCTTCGACGGAGTTTTTAGGCGTAAACCGCTTCCTCGGAACGAATATCCGGAAAACATCGAGAGAGTAAAATGCTGAAGAAAAACGATCTTGTGACGGTGGAAATCACCGACCTCACAACCGAAGGGGAAGGCATCGGAAAAGCCGGCGCCTTCCCTTTGTTTATCAAAGATACGATGCCCGGGGATCGGGTACGCGCTGTTGTGACAAAACTGAAAAAGAATTACGGCTACGGGAAGGCGCTGGAGATTCTTGCGCCTTCCGCTGACCGCATTCCGATGCGCTGTCCGATTGCGCGCCGCTGCGGCGGCTGCCAGATCCAGGAGATGGATTATCAGGCGCAGCTTCAGTTCAAGACACGGAAAGTGCAGAACAACCTGCAGCGGATCGGGGGCCTGTCCGTTCCGGTCCTTCCCTGCGTCGGGATGGAGGAGCCCTGGCATTACCGCAATAAGGCGCAGGTGCCATTCGGGCGGAATAAAGCCGGGGACCTGGTCTGCGGCTTCTATGCGGGCCGTTCGCACGATATCATCGAATCAGAGGACTGCCTCCTGACACCGCCGGAGTTCGGGAATATTCTCCGGATCGTAAAGCAGTGGATGAGAAACTTCGGGATTGAACCCTATGAGGAACGGGACGGGTCCGGGCTGATCCGCCATGTACTTCTTCGGAAGGGCTTTCACACGGGCGAAATCCTGGTCTGCCTCGTTGCAAACGGAGAATCGGTCCCGCATACAGCGGATCTTAGCGCCGCGCTGTGTGCGGAAATTGCGGGTTTTAAGGCCCTTTCGCTGAATATCAATCAAACACGCGGAAACACGATCCTCGGGCCCGAAACGCGGCAAATAACGGGTCCTGGGGCCATTCTGGACCTGCTTTCCGGCGTGCGTTTCCGGATTTCGCCGCAAAGCTTCTATCAGGTCAATCCGGTGCAGACCGAAGTCCTCTACAATCTGGCGCTGGAATATGCAGATCTTACGGGAAACGAAACGGTCTGGGACCTCTACTGCGGCATCGGAACGATTTCCCTTTTCCTCGCCCGAAAGGCGAAGAAAGTCTATGGTGTCGAGATTATTCCGCAGGCCATCGAAGACGCACGCGAAAACGCCCGCCTGAACGGTTTTATGAACACGGAATTCTTTGTCGGAAAAGCGGAAGAAGTTCTGCCTGAGTGGTATGAAGCGCACCCGGAGGAACAGATCGATGTAATCACCGTCGATCCGCCGCGAAAAGGCTGCGACGAAAAATGCCTGGAAACGATCGGCAGGATGCAGCCTCTGCGCGTCGTCTATGTCTCCTGTGACTCTGCGACGCTTGCCCGCGACCTCCGGATCCTCACGGAGCAGTACGGGTACTGTGTGGAGAAGGTGCAGCCCGTGGACCAGTTTTCGCAGACGGTGGAGGTGGAGACGGTATGCCGCCTGTCCAAACGCGCCAAGAAGTTGTGATTTTCTATTGTCAAATGCTGATTGTGATGGTAGAATAATTCTGTTCGAATGAAAAACACCGGTTTCTGCCGGGATGAAGAAGAAAATGAATCACAAATACAAGGGAGGTATGAGAATGTTTTGTGAGAATTGCGGATCGAGAATAGACGACGGCAGCCTGTTCTGCCCGTCGTGCGGCGCCCGGGTAAATGCCGAGCCGATGCAGCCGCAGAGTGCCCAGCCGCAGAATTACGGCTATACGGAACAGCCTCAGGTTCAGCAGCAGTATTATGATCCGGGCCCGCAGCCGGGACCGGTGAATCCGGAAGGCCCGCAGCCTGCGCCGCAGCCCGCACCCCAGCCGGCTCCGAAGCGAGCGCCGAAGGAGAAGAAGCCGATCAACAAGAAGCTTCTGATTATCATCGGAGCAGCAGCGGCCGCAGTGATTCTTCTGGCGGTACTGGCAGTCATTTTCCTGCCGAAGCTTCTGAGCGGCGGAATGTCCGCGGGTTCGTCGGGCGGAGATTCGCCGAAGATTTTCTCGCTGTATGACGGCCGTTATCTTTATGCGGCGCCGGAAGCGGATGCGGATGTGAATGATCTTCTGAATGACGAGAAGACCGATGCGGTCTACACCAACTGTTATAATACCGGAGCGATTATTTATAACGACGGCGAGTTCTTCCTCTTTGACGGAAAGAAGACGTCAAGCCTTCCGAACCTGGATGATAAGGATTTCACATTCTATACCTTTGTCGGCAACGGCGGCATTGATTTCGTGTACAGTACGGATGACTCGCTGGTGCTGTATCAGAACGGGAAGGAAACGATCATCGGCGATGAGGGAATGCTGAAGAAAGTGACTTTTGCCAATGTGATCACTGCTGCGGACGGCTCTGCAATCGGTTACAGCCTGACAGACAACGACGGAAACTCCCGCGGATATGTCTGGGACGGCAAGAAGAGCATTGAGCTTGGAAAGAACAATCTTCCGCTGTTTATTTCGGACGGTGCAAAATATCTCTATTACGAGAACTACAGCTCCAAAGGCGAAAAGAGCAGCCTCGTTGTCAGAAAGGGCCTGAACAGTTCCAAGGAAGAAATCCTGTGTTCGTCCGAGAGCTCCATCAACTGCGGATTCAACAAGAGCGGAAATGAAGTCCTGTTTATGAATGATGACAAGACCTTCCTTTCGGTGGACGGAAAAGCGGCGACAAAGGTGCTGTCCACTTCAAGCCCGGATCTGGTTCAGAAGTACGGAGACAATTACTACGGCGGAAACAGCACGCAGAAGATTTTCGGGACCATGCTGAATTTCGATTCCTTTGCAAACCGCTTCTACATTGTGGACGGAACCGTGTACTATGTAAATGCCAAGGCAGAGGCCAACCGTGTGGTGAAGCACGTAGACAGCGCTTTCCTCTCGTCGGACGGCAAGACGGTTTTCTACCGCGATGACGAAAAGAACCTTTACAAGATCAACGGCACAAAGGACGGCGCCGAACCGGAGCTTCTGGTGGATGAAGACTGCTGGAACTTCATTATCTCGGCAGACGGCAAGACAGTGTTCTATGAGAATACGGACGACGAGCTGATTGCACTGAAGAACGGCAAGGAGACCATGCTTTCCGATGCGGCGAATCCCTGGTTCAATACCGCTGCGCTGTTTGCCGGGAAGACCTTCGTCTTTATCGAAGACAATGAACTCTACCTGACATCCGGCGACAAGCCCGAGCAGGTCCGCGGCCTCAACCAGGACGTTGTGGACTTCCAGTGCGGTGAGGGCTATATCCTGATCGACGGCGAAGAAGAAATTCTCTTCAGCAAGGACGGAAAGAAGTTCTCAGTCGTTTATACAAAGTAAAGTATACAGGACAGGACAGTATGCGGGGCCAGATTCACTGTACCACTTTCAGGAAAAGTGGCGCGGCGGACCTGGTCCCGCAACCTGTCTTTGTGCTTGACATACGGCGGGAATGACATTATGATGAAAGTACTGAAAAACACGGAAAAAGGAGGCATCACGATGGCACAGAACAAATATGCGGGAACACAGACGGAGAAGAATCTTTTGGCGGCTTTTGCTGGCGAATCCGAGGCGAGAAACAAGTATACCTACTTTGCTTCGAAGGCGAAGAAGGACGGATTTGAGCAGATTTCTGCACTGTTCCTGAAGACAGCGGATAATGAAAAAGAACATGCGAAGCTCTGGTTCAAGGAGCTTGACGGAATCGGAACGACGGCGGAGAACCTTCTTGCGGCTGCTGCCGGAGAAAACTACGAGTGGACCGATATGTATGCGGGCTTTGCGAAAACAGCCGAGGAGGAGGGATTCCCGGAGCTTGCGGCGAAATTCCGCGGGGTTGCGGAGATCGAAAAGCAGCATGAGGAACGCTACCGCGCGCTTCTTCGGAACGTCGAGGCGCAGGAAGTCTTCAAAAAGAGCGAAGTGAAGGTTTGGGAATGCCGGAACTGCGGCCATATCGTGGTCGGAACTGCGGCGCCGGAAGTTTGCCCGGTCTGCGCACATCCGCAGAGCTATTTTGAACTGCGGGAAGAGAACTACTGATATTTCGTATGCCCGGAGCTGACAGCTCCCCGGTAAATATCTGCCGGGGATGCTGAAAACTCCGGGCAATGTTTTTTTGGGAGAGAATGAGATGGCATTTTGCAGAAAATGCGGAAACAGACTGACAGAGGGACAGAAATTCTGTACCCGGTGCGGGGAACCGGTACAGATTCATGCGGCGCAGCAGGAGAATCCGGCCCAGCAGCCGTACACGGCGCCGCCGAAGAATCCTGCCCCGCCAGAACCGCCGGCAAAAAAGTCAGGCGGTTTCCTGGCCTCTGCCGGCGGAAAAATCCTGATCATCACCGCGTCCGCGCTTCTTACCGCGGGCCTTGTTTTCGGCGGCGTGATGGCGGCGCGGTACGGGCTGAAGCTTCGGGAAGAAAAGATCCAGGAAAGCCTGGCAAAGCTTCAGACGGAAGATACAGATCGGGAAGAAAGCGAAGTTTCGACGACTTCAGCGCAGCCGGAATCGACCGAACCGTCCGGTACGGAGGAAGAAGAAAGCAGCACGACTGAAACGGAACGCCCCACAGAAACAGAACCGGAAACGGAAACCGAGCCGGAGACCGTGGACCTGGCTTCGCTTTCCGATGATGAGGTGCTCGATCGGTATAAAAAATTCCTGGAGGAGAAGCTGATTCCCGAGAAGGGTATTTTCAATCCGCTTCAGGTCAATTACGGGATGGGCGCAGACGGTTCGGTGTATCGTTATGAACATTCCTGGAACCCGAAAAGCGGCGAAATCGAGACAAAACAGACCTATGAGGAATACCGGGACAGGGACTATTCCGTGTACAATAAAGAGGGCATCGTATCGGCATTCATCTGGGATTTCACCGGGGACGGCATAAAGGAACTCCTGGTGATTTACGGCGAACAGGGGATTTCATGGAACGGCGCTTTTACGGCAGAACTGTACGGACTGACACAGGACAGCGCAGAGTTTCTGTATTCGAAAACGCTTGAGATTCCCGGCCTTGATGCAGGACGTTATGATTCGCCGGTGACGGAAATCAGTGTGGTACTGACAGAAACCGGCGAACCCGGACTGATGCTTTATCATGTCAGGAAGCACAGCGACGTCAGCATGACGCATGAAGCCTGTGTGCTGGCGCCGGGCGAGGATTTTTCGGTCCGGCAGCACCTGAAGGCACACCTTCTTTATGACAGCGGTATGCCGACCGGCATCGAAGTGACTGTCATCGGCGAAGACCTTTCCGAACAGGGCAGCAGTACCTATGAAATCGAACTGGGCGGAGATCTCCTGGATGTACAGGGACATCGTGCGGTATATAGCTTCGGCGGATACGAGACGCTGATATCGCTTCTGGAAGACCGGATGGACGGTGTGACCGATAACAGCAGCTTCCTGGAAGCTTATTTCATGAAACCGAAGGAAGAAGACTTTTCGGACAGTGAGATCGTGATTGGACGGGACGCGCTTCTGTACAGCGAAGAGGACCGCTATGAGGGAATGGATGCGGAAATCTCGATTGATACGGTCCGCTTTAACCGTAAGGACGGGGAATATTCGGCAATCCTCAATAAGATCAATGCGGTGATCGCGCAGTACACGGAAGGAAACTACGAATACGGCAGATCCGAACCGGGAGTGCTGTATTATCAGTATGAGATCGGCGATGTGATTATCGCGAAAGACTATATCAGCGTTTCCGGCTATCTTACCGGCTATGTGGCGGGCGGCGTCCACGGCTGGGGATCTGCGCGTTCCTGGGTTTTCAGCCTTGAGACCGGCGATCCGATGGACCTTCGGTACTTTACCGGACTCTCAGAGCAGGAGATTCAGGAACGGATTTCTCTGTATTACAAGGACTCCGGGGAGACGCAGAAAGCGGCTTATGAGGCATTCGGACTCGACTACACGTCGGATGTTGCGGAATGGGCGAATTCGGAATCCGCAGAAGCCGGACAGTATTTCCGCAATTTCTGCCTCCTCTCGGACGGATGGCTCTATCTCGAAAACATTGCCTATCTTCCCGCGTCCGGCGGCAACTCTTTTTCGAGCCGGATCGGGCAGCCGGAGGAATTCAGGCTGTTTACCGGAGACCCGAACGGCAGGGCGATTGCGGCAGAGGAAAGCACTGCCGAAGAGAGCACAGAACCCGAGGAGAGCACGTCATCAGAGCCGGAAACTTACGAAAACCCTTACGAAGGCCTTTACTCGGACTCCGGCGTTCCCGTTTCGGATGAAGAGATTGAACACCGCCTGCAGTATTCCGATTATTTGTGGGCAAATGTGGATTCGGAGACCGGGCAGATTCTCTACGGCGGGTATTTATTCGAAGTCGCAGGGATTGACGACCTGTATTATAGCGAGACTTACTGCTTTGACGGCGAGCATTTCACGTTTCCGAGGCTGTACACGGAGATAGACTGGAACGACCCGCCGGGAGCATATTTTACGGGCTCCAACGCGAAGGAGATTGCGGACAGTGTGTTCACGGACGATATGCGGACTTGGGCTGACGCGCTCTCGTCCGGTGGGCGCTTCCTCGTGATCTGGAATTCACCGTACGGGATCTGCGCGTATACCCATACAAGAGACGAGTACGCTGACGGCCCGGACGGTCTCGGTTATATGCTCAATGAAGACGCCATTTTAGACATGTGCCGTTCGATCGGACTCGATCGTGCGCTGATTCCCGAAAGCAGCCGGGAAAACTGAAACGCTTATCGGGAACGGACAGCACAGAAAGGACATCATAATTCGATGAAAAAGAAGATCTGGATCATGGCAGCACTGTTATCTGCAGCATTCCTTCTGATTTCCTGCAGAAAAGAAGAGGAGCCTACGCTGATTGACGATCAGGAAATATTCGGGAGCAGTGAAACAGCGGCAGCGACGGAGGTTTCGGAAAGCGGGTCTCCTTCGGAAAGCACAGAAACCCCAAATGAACCCAAACCGCCGCGCGTGATTCCGGTTCCGAAAGGACTTGCGAGCGATCCGGCGGTCCTGGAATTCGCCTATTATGACTGGTATCTCAATGATGAACATGCATTTGCTGCGGAGGACGACAGGATTTACTATGCCCGGAAACGGACAATGATTCCGACAGTATCAGCGCCGGAAGTGTCCGGTGTATTCCTGTACTGTGTCGATAAAACGAGCGGAGATGTCCGGCTTTGCTGCAGCAACCCTGCATGTGAACATAATACGGGAAATTGCGGTGCTTTCTTATGTGCGAACAGGATCCGCAGTCTGTTCGCGGAGGATGGTGTGGTCTGGTATTTCTGGGACAAAACGATGGATTCGACGGAGACTCATATCGGCTGCCTCGACACTGATACGGAAAAACGACTGGCACCATGGAAAATTGAGCACAGCCTGATTATTGATTCAAACATCGGAAAGAGCAAACCGATGAATACAGACTGCTTCTTTCTGAACGGATATGTGATCATCGTACAGAGCTCTGCAGTCTGGAACCGGGCAGAGTTCGGTGAATTTACCGGCGTACAGGGCTATACGGATCACGCGATCATCTCAGCGTGGAAACTTCCGGATTCGGTCAATACTTCCGGTCAGGAGAACAGCCTGATCCTGGCAGAAGAGATACTGGATGAAACATATGAGGATATGTACCGGCAGAGAGTATTGGTCCGGCCATACGGAGACTACCTGTATATTCTGCAGTCCGGGGAGAAATTTGACAATCCGGATGGTTCGGCGGAACCAAAGACACTGACATATTCCTATACGCTGTCCCGCTGGCGTCCGGGAGAAGAACCGGAGATTCTTCTGGAATCCGACGCTTTCAGCGCATGGCAGTTCTGGGCAGCAGACAGCGGGGAGATTTATCTGCTTGAGTTCGAAGATCCCGAAGACATCCTGCTGGTCCGGGCCGATCCTGAGAAAAAGACAGAAGAAATACTGGCTGTGGGAGACCAGTGGTGGCGCAAGGCGAAGTTTACGGAGGACCGGATCATCGCTTTTGAGGAGGAAGAAGACGGGATAACTCCCAAAAACAGGCTGCAGGTCTGCCGTGTTTATGATTTTTCCGGTATACTGATTGAAGAATACGAGAAGACCGTTGTGGACCCGCGGAATGTCAGGCCTGACAGTGCCCCCGGCATCTATACGGTTCGATATACTGCAGACCGGGACGGTGTGTATCTCGGCTGGAAAGAGGGCGTGATGTATTATCCCTTCGATGAAGAGGAACCGGTCAGGGCATACGGGTATGAGCAGTAGGGA
>CADCPV010000313.1 GCA_902803345.1 uncultured Eubacteriales bacterium
CCGCGGTTCGTGCGCTCCGAACCGTTCATCGGCGGATAGGTGTTGTAGGCAAATTCATCCAGCCCGAACTGTTTCCAGAAGTTCCCGGCATGCCAGCCGAAAGCCATTTTGCAGATCGTAAAACCTTCCGGACGCTCGGAGAGGGCGAGCATGGATTCGCCGATTTCTTCGGGGCTTCCCATCTTTTCATACTGCCGCCCGCGAAGATCATCGTCGGGCGATTTCTTTTCTGCCAGCATCTTTTCGGTCTTGAAGGAGCCGTTGTAGACACGGACTTTATTCCGGACCTTTCCGCCGAGCAGTTTGTAAACCGGTACGCCGGCTTCCTTTCCGGCGATATCCCAGCAGGCCATCTCGATCGCGCTGACCACCGCGCCCCAGGGTTTGAAAGCCCCTGCGCGTTTCATTGCCGCCATGACATAGGAAACGTCGGTCGGATCGAGACCTTTTACAAGTCCCGCAAAGTAGGGGATGACCGCCCCGATGTATGCTTCCTTGGTGTTTTCGATTTCACTGTAGCCGTCGATGCCCTTGTCTGTCACAACCCGGAGCACAATATTGTGGCCGATCAGGGCCTGTTTGACCTCAACAATTTTCATGAATCAGATACCTCCTGTCAGTAGAATCACGAACCTATTTCCTGATCCGAGCATAGCACCGATCTTCAGGAAATGCAAGTGAAATCCAAATGAGCGGGGAATCCCCTCATCTTTTGCGTGTCCTTTTGAAAACCTGAAACACATACTTGAAATAACAAGCCGCATACGATATAGTAACGTTAACAGTACAAGAATATCAGCAGGAGGAGAAGCATGATTGACAGAGTAAAAGTGGCCTACATTTTCAACGAGCCCCTGAAGCACTACGCGCAGCAGCTTGGCGTGAAGTATGCGGTTGCGGGACCGAATGCCCGGAAATATGCGCCGTATTCGCATCCCTGGGATTACGGCGTGCTGCGTGAGACAGCGCAGGCAGTGAAAGACGCCGGAATGGAATGGGCGGTCCTGGAGGGCATCGGTTTTATCGACGGCGTGAAGCTCGGCCTCGAGTCCCGCGACGAAGAAATCGCGCATTTCTGCACACTGCTTGAAAATCTCGGGAAACTCGGCTGTCCCTGTGTCTGCTATAACTGGATGCCCGTCTGGGGCTGGTACCGCACGACAGTCGGCATCGAGCTTGCGGGCGGCGCGCTTGTGAGCGGTTTCCATTACGAGGATGTGAAAGATATGCCGCCGATGTCGGGCGTCACGATCAGCGCAGACCAGCTCTGGACCAATTTAGACTATTTCCTGAAGAAAGTCGTCCCGGTCGCGGAGAAGTGCAATGTGAAGCTTGCCCTTCATCCGGATGATCCGCCGATCCCGCATCTCGGCGGCCTCGACCGCATCATGATCAGCGCCGATGCGATGTACGAGGCGACGCAGCTTGTCCAGAGCGAGTACAACGGCATCTGCCTCTGCCAGGGGAATTTCGCCGCGATGGGAGAGGATATTCCGGCCTGCATTCACCGCTTTGCGGACGCGGGAACCCTGCATTTTGCGCACTTCCGCGACGTCGTGGGAACTGCCGACAATTTCCGTGAAGCCTGGCATCATGACGGAAAAACGGATATGTTTGCGGCGATGAAGGCTTACTATGAGGTCGGTTTCGAGGGCGTGATGCGTCCGGATCATGTGCCGACAATGTACGGCGATGACAATGACCATCCGGGTTATGCAATCCTCGGAAACCTTGTTGCCACCGGTTATATGTACGGCCTGATGGAGGCCTGCGAGAAGGAACTGGGGCTGCGGTGAAGAACCGCCTCCCTTCTGAAAGGATTTTGTATGATTGATCCGCTGGAGCGGAAAATCTATGCTGCTATCTGTGAGAACGACGGCGTGAAGGCGCGCGAAATTGCGCGCCTTGCTTCCTGTACCCATACCGAGGTCAACCACTGGCTCTATGCTTCACCCTTTATGCATGATCTGTGCTATCGCGACGAAGACTACTGCTGGCACGGCCTGATCCGGCAGGGCAGGCGGCACTATGGCCTGGAGGACTTTTCGGGCTACTATGGAACGGTCGGCGAGTTCCTCGCCCTGTCGGAAGAACAGTGGTTCTCAGCCCTCACGGAGGGCTGCCGCAGGATCGGCCGCAACCTGAATGATACCCGAGGCCTTTTTCATTCTTTCCGGGACGCGCGGTCCGTGATGCTTGGTCTCTTTTCAGATCTTTCTGAGGTAGGATTTACCGCTTTCTCCTCGTGGGAAATTGTCTTCGAGCTCCGCATCCGCCGCTCCCGCATGATCCGGATCTATGCGGATGTTCTTCTGATCACGGAAAACCGCGTCTTCTCCCTCGAATTCAAGATGAAGGATACCATCGATCCCGACGAAGTCTCTCAGGCTGCAAAATACTGCGAATACCTCGAAGTCATCTTCGGCCCGGATTACGACATCATCCCGGCCCTCGTCCTGACCCAGTCCTCCGATCTCTACCGCTACGTCCCGATCGGAAAGAGCAGCGCCGAACTCCCTGTCGCATCCGCCGACATGCTTTTCAACCTTCTTGACGAGTACCTCGATATCCTTGCGCGGTAAGACGTCTTCCCGCGCTTTTTCAGAAACTTCCCCTGTTTTAAAAGCCCGGAGGGATGAGATCCTTCCGGGCAGTGATTTTTTATGGATGAGGACGGCTTACATACCAAGGAAGGTGGCTTCCGGGGTACCCTGGTGGATGTTTTTCCAGCGGTTGTAGAAATTCAGGTACTTCAGGGCGTTGAAGTGGAAATCGCCCTTGATCTGGTAGACCAGGTCGCCGTGATAAATGTCGAGGCGGTTCTTGCCGAGGAGCGTCACCGGCGAATCGGAGAAGGAGAGGAGAAGCTCATCGGGCTTTCCTTCGTCGATCACGATCCGGTCGCCGTAGAGGGCAATCGATGCGGTTTCCCGGAGGACCTCCTTGCGCTTATAGAGAATCACCTGAAGCAGGCTGACTTCGTCGGTAAAGACCGGCTTATCAAGGTAATTCATGGGATTCAGGCGGTTGATGAAATTGTTCTGGTATTCAAACCAGTCCGCAGCGAAGCGGAAGGGAAATTTGAAACCGACACCTTCCAGTTCCTTGGAAGGCAGATAACGGACTTCCTGGCCGCAGGTGGTGCAGCGGATAATATCATCTTTGGCGGCGAAGCGGGAAAGGCCGCATTTCGGGCAGATATAGGCGACACGGTCGAAAAACTCGGCTGTTTTTTTATGCCTGTAGTCGTAATCGACTTTGGCTTCGTCCTCCCAGAGGCCGTCTTTGATTGCATCGTAGAGCTCATCGTTTGACATGGCCTTGATTTCCTCGGGTTCGATCACACGCGCGGGATAGGCATGGACGGGGCCTTTTCTTACCACGTTGGACCAGCGGGGCTGCAGGCCGTAGCCGCCTTCAATCCGGAAAAGCACGATCGGCAGGTTAATCATGCGCGCAAGCTTTGCAATCGAAGGGTTGATGTAGCAGGTGCGGCCGGAGTAGGTGCGATGGCCCTCCGGTGCAATCGACAGCGAGCCGCCTTCCTTTGCGACACTGATGCACTTGCGAATGGCCTTCAGATCGAGCGTCTGTTTCTTGATCGGAATCGGGGCGACAGTATAGCGCAGAAAGTCTGAGATCCAGCCGTTTGAGAGAATGTCTTCCATTGCAAGATGGTAGATCGGAAACTTGAAGGAGACGCCGAGGAACATCTGGTCGAAATCAGTCTGGTGGTTGTACAGGATCAGATACTGACGCTTTGGATCGCCCCTGAAACGATCCACTTTTGCATGATATTTCAGTCTCGTATACAGCGAACCGGGATAGTAAATCAGATTCAGAATGACGCGGTGCCGTCTTTTGACCCAGCGTTCTTCTTCGGGGGCCGCATTTTCCTGTGTTTTTGCCATGTGTATATTCTCCGTTCCGGGCGCTGATCGGATCATTTCGCTAGTCTGTGCGTCCGGAATCTATTGTAAATCAGCTTTTCCGATCTGACAAGAGAAAGTTCGGTTTTTTTCGGAAAATTCCATGTCGAAAAGTTGAATCGCAGGGGAAAAAGTGATAGAATCGGACTCAGATTTTTCAAAAAAGGATGGACCCGCTTATGAAACAGGCCGTAATTTATCAGCCGGATGAAAATAAAGTTCCGCTCCTTTATGCCCTGATGACGTCTTTGGGGATTCAGGTACGGCGCGCAGAAGAAAAAGATCTTGATAAGACAATCGCAGAACTTTTCGGACTGCCGGCGTTCTTCGGGACACCGGATCAGGAAAACGAGGCGCTTCAGGCCATTCCGGCCGTAACCGTGCTCTGCGGTTTTCAGGAGACAGAACTGGATGCCTTCCTTGCGGCAAAGCGGGCAGCGGGGATCGGCAATACCGGATTTTTGTCCATTGTTACGCCGATGAACCTTGGCTGGACTCTGAAAAAGCTTGCGCTGGAACTTCAGCGCGAGCATGAGGAGATTGAAAAGCAGGTCTGGGGCGGTCAGAATCCCTGAAAAATGCTCTTTACTTTCACGCGTTAATGTGCTATCATGGTAAAGTGCTGTCGCAGAGAAACCTGTTTCGATGCGGGAGGACAGATTACACGGTACAGGAGAAGAGAAATGAATATCCATTCCGAGTCCATTGACAGACTGTTCCAGAGCTTTCTGAATCTGCACTCCGTTGAGGAGTGTTACTTATATTTTGAGGATCTGTGCACCGTAAAGGAACTGCAGGATATGGCGCAGCGGCTGGATACCGCGGTGCTTTTATCAAAAGGCTACAGCTATCAGAAAATTACAGACGAAATTGATATCAGTACGGCGACAATCGGGCGTGTCAGCAAATGCCTGAATTACGGAAACGGCGGCTATAAGCTCGCCATCGACAGGCTGACCGCAGATTGTCAGGACAGGACGGAAAAATGAACCGCGAATATAAACTTTTGCCGGAGGAGCAGCTGAATTTCGCTCTCCGGGCGCTATATGAAGAAAACGGATACAGCCGCTACCGCATGAACAAGTTCGAAGAGTACGACCTTTATGCGGGCCATCGGGACTTCTTAGCAGCGGACGGCGTCATCACCTTCACCGATCTTTCTGGAAAGCTGATGGCTTTAAAGCCGGACGTGACACTCTCGATCGTCAAAAATACGCGTGATCGGGAAGGCGTGACCGAGCGGCTGTATTACAATGAAAATGTATACCGGGCAGCACGCGGGGGAGATACCTTCCGGGAAATCCCCCAGATGGGACTGGAACTCTTAGGAAAAGTCGGGGACCGGGAGCGGCTTGAAGTAGTGCTTTTGGCGCTGCAGACGCTTCAGAATATCCCGGTACAGGGCATGCTCGAGATCTCGCATCTCGGAATTCTTCTGGATGTGCTGAAATCCTTTCGAATCCCCGAAGAGGAGCAGAACCGGGTGATCCGGCTGATCGGGGAAAAGAACCGGCATGAGCTTCTTGCGCTTCTTTCGGAGCTTTCGCTCCCGGAGGAGCAGCAGGAGCTGTTTACCGGAATCATTTCCTACCGGGCGCCGGCAAAACAGGCGGTTTCAGAACTGCCGTCTCTTCTTTATGACCTGGCGGATCCGTCTCACGCGACGGAGTTCGGAAAACTGCTTGCAGAAATAGTCGAAAAAGGCGGCGGAAATACGGAGGTGCTTGTCGACTTCTCGGTAGTCGACGACATCCATTATTACGACGGCGTTGTATTCAAGGGCTTCCTTCCGGGAATTCCGGAGTCCGTGCTTTCCGGCGGATCCTA
>CADCPV010000314.1 GCA_902803345.1 uncultured Eubacteriales bacterium
CCAGACACCGATCCGCGCGGGGTCGATACCGAGTTTTTTGGCGTTCGCCCGAAGATAACGCACGGCGCATTTGCAGTCCTGAATCTGTGAGGGGAAGGGCCGGACCTGGGAAATGCGGTAGTCGATCGCCGCAATCAGATAACCTTTTCGGAGAAGCGTAAGAAAACGTTCCTCCGGGCGGTTTTTTCTTGTGGCATTCGGCTCGATGAAGCCGCCGCCGTGAATCCAGATGATCGCCGGGCGTTTCGGATCATCGATCGTACCGTCCCAGAGGCAGTCCATCCGTAAAAAACCGTCCTCCGTGTGTGCATAGATTACGCCGTCCAGGACGGTAATGCACTCTTTGTTCCAGTCTACCCATTCTCCGCTTCTCGCGTTTTCAACAAAAGGTATCGCTTCTTTCATAATCAGTCCCCTTTTCGAAATTACGGTTTTCGGGCCTGGCATAGTGTCCGCTTTCCAGGCTCCTGACATCAGTATAATGGCTGCACTGAATTCTGTCAAAAGGTTTCTTATTCGTCCGCAAAAAGTCGCATTTTCTGTTGAAAGGCGTGTCTGTGTCTGCTACAATAGGCTCGAAAGGGACAGGTGGCGGCTTTATGAAAAAACGACTGCTTTTGGGACTTGACGTCGGCACTTCTGCCGCGAAATGTATCATCATGGATGAAGAGGGGCAGGTACTTTGCTCCTCCGTACAGGAGTATCCTTTATATACGCCGCAGCCGGGTTGGGCGGAGCAGAATCCGGAGGACTGGTGGCAGGCGGTTCTGAGGGGCCTTCGGGAAATTCTCCCGAAAATCCCGAAAGAAAACCTCACAGCCGGCAGCTTTTCGGGGCAGATGCATGGGCTTGTTGCGCTGGATCAAAAGGGCGAGGTGATCCGTCCGGCATTTCTCTGGTGCGATCAGCGAACCGACCGGGAGTGCCAAAGGATTACGGAGCTTGCCGGCGGGCTTTCGGGACTCCTTTCCTACACGAACAACCGCATGCTGACAGGCTATACGGGCGGAAAGATCCTCTGGCTCCGGGACAATGAGCCGGAAAATTTTGCGCGGATGAAGGTTTTCGTCTGTCCGAAGGACTATATCCGCTTCCGGCTGACGAAGAGTGCCGCCATGGATGTTTCCGAGGCTTCCGGAACCGGCTTTTTCAACACAAGGGAAAGACGCTGGTCGGAAGAACTGATCCGGATAGCCGGCCTGCCGCGGGAGATTTTCCCTGAAACACACGAATCAATCGAGTTCGCAGGCGGGGTAACAAAGGAAGCCGCAGAACTGACCGGTCTTCCGGAGGGGCTTCCGCTGTATTTCGGCGGCGGTGATGCGGTAATCCAGACGACAGGCTCCGGTCTTCTTCGGCCGGGCATCATCGGCGCTGTGATCGGGACCGCCGGAAATGTCTCGATGGCGCTGGATCGTTTTTATGACAATCCGAACGGCGCGCTGCAGATGTTCTGCAACAACGAACCCGGATTGTGGCACGCATTCGGCTGCAATCTGACCGCAGGCGGCGCCTACCGCTGGTACCGGGACGCGCTTTCGGAGCACAGTGTGCTGGAGGCGCAGCGATCCGGCCGGAACGTCTATGATATCATGGGCGAAGAGGCGGCACAGTCTGTTCCGGGTGCACACGGCGTTGTATTCAATGCATATCTCACAGGAGAGCGCTGCCCGTATCCGGACCCGAATGCGCGGGCCAGTTTCTACGGGCTGTCGCTACAGACGACGCGCGCGGATATCACACGCTCTGTCATGGAGGGTGTCGTGTATTCGATGAAGCAGATCGTCGACATTATGTGTGCTTTCTCGCCCGGCGAGAAGGTAATCGCCTCCGGCGGCGGCTCTGTTTCGCCTCTGTGGCGGCAGATGATGGCGGACATTTTCGACCTGCCGGTGCTGACGGTTTCCGGGGCTTCGGAGGGCGGCGCGTACGGCGCTGCGATGGCGGCCGGCGTCGGTGCGGGGGTTTACAAAAACCTCGCGGAAGCCTGCCAGGTGATTCGGGTCGAGACGGAAACGGACCCGATCCCCGGAAACCAGGCGGCTTATCAGGATACGTTTGAAATTTTCTCACAGATTTATCCGGCACTGAAACCGGTCTACGATTTGAGTGCCTCAAGGGGATATTAAGTAAAGGAGCAGCACATGAAATTCTCAGAAATGACTCTTCAGGAGCTGACGGTAAAAGGCGGATACAAATGCTCTTGCGGCCGCGTACACAAATGTGAACTCGAATATCTGAACATCGGTGCGGGCATCATCACGGAAGTCCCGAAAATGCTCGAAATCCTCGGGTCAAAAAAGCCTTTCGTACTGTTCGACCAAAACACTTACGAGGCGGCAGGGAAACAGGTCCTGGAGATCCTGGCAGACGCAGACATTTCCTTTGTCGATTACCTGCTCCCCGGCAAGCATCCGAAGCCGGGCGAGTGGGAAGTCGGCTCGGTCGTGATGCATTTCGATCCTTCCTGCGACCTGATTCTTGCGGTCGGGTCCGGTGTCATCAATGACACGGCGAAGGTGGTTTCCCTCGCGACAGGCGTCAAAAACGCGGTCGTCGGAACCGCGCCTTCGATGGATGGCTATGCGTCGAATTCCTCCTCGATGGAGGTCAACAAGATGAAGGTTTCCCTTTATAACCACGCGCCCAGAGGCATTCTCCTGGATACCGAAATCCTTGCGCAGGCGCCGATGCGGATGCTGCAGGCCGGCTTCGGCGACATGATAGCCAAATACATTGCGCTCTGCGAATGGCGCTTCTCACACATCATCACCGGTGAATACTACTGTGAAGAAATTGCGGACCTGATGCGCACAGCCCTGAAACGCGTTGTGGATGCGGCGGACCGGATTGCGACCCGTGACCCGGAGGCGATCGGAAGAATTGCGGAAGGCCTTGTCCTCGCCGGCATCGCGATGGCTTATGCGGAGATTTCGCGGCCGGCTTCGGGACTCGAGCATTATTTCTCGCATATGTGGGAAATGATGGCGTTAGAGCGGGACAAGCCTTATGATCTTCACGGCATTCAGGTCGGCGTCGGAACGATGCTCTGCATGAAGCTGTACCGCCATATCCGGAA
>CADCPV010000315.1 GCA_902803345.1 uncultured Eubacteriales bacterium
ATTCTTGAAAAAGAGAAGAGGCTCTGTCCGGGCGCGATTGCCCTGATCGGAATATACGGCTCTTTTCAGACGGGCGATATTCATCCGCTGTCCGACCTGGATCTTTTAATCCTGATCAATGACGATCGCGGATGGCAGCTGGGGCGAACCTTTATTCAGGACGATCTTCAGGTGGGGCACGATATTTACTGTACAAGCTGGGAAAGCCTTCGGCAGGACGCCCGCTATGAGCATCCGAACATCGCCAAACTGATGGATTCCCGGATTGTTTACTGCGCGGATGAGAAGTACAGGGCAGAACTTCAGGCACTGCGGGACCAGGTGCAGAAGAAGCTTTCGGAGCCTTTCGGCGAAGCAGATTATCAGAATGCGGATAATGAGCTGAATAAAGCCCGGAGCTGTTATGCGGATGCCATGACAGCGGAAGACCTGAATGAGATCCGAAGATTTGCAGGCGGTGTGCTCTACTATGCGGAAAATGCACTCGCCCTCCTGAACAAAACCTATTTCCAGAGAGGCGTCAGGCGCGCCTATGATGAGCTGAGTGCCATGAAAAGACGGCCGGAAAATCTTTGCGCGCTGATCGATGCAGTCCTTATTGCACCGACGGCAGCCGCCATGAAGGAAGAGCTGACAAGCCTGATGCGGGAACTGAATCGCTGTTTCCGGAAAACAGGTGAGATGTTTCAGCATGAGAAAAAGCCGGCAGGTCCTGAAACCCTGTCCGGCACTTATGAGGAAATGTTTTCAAACTGGCACGGCAAGATGGTTCTTTCGGCAGAAAGCGGTGACCGCCATCTGGCGTTTATGAGCCTCTCCAGCCTGAATGAAATGCTTTCCGATATCAGCAGTGAAACGGATATCGGAAGTGCTGATGTCCTTTCGGTTTATGATCCTGAAGACCTCCTTCAGACAGCGGAGGGATTTGATAAGGTTCTGCAGGATTACCTGCAGGAGTACGAAAGGGCCGGAAACAAGCCGGAACATTATGCAGATATTGACGCCTTTCTGTCAGCATACCTGGCCTGATCGCTGATCGGTATGTGAAAAAGGATACGGAGCCTGTTACTTCCAGGCGAAACGGTGGAGGCCGGCGGAAACGCTGGCCTTTGCCATTGGAAACTTCTGCAGGGTTTTCAGAAAATATGCCGGGCGGATGCTGGATGAGTACAGGCAGAAGACAGAATTCGCCTTTATCAGTATACCGGTTACTCGTGACATATTTTGTAAACGGGAAACAGGTTTTTTGACAGGAAGGATTGACAAAATACGGGAAACAGGGTATGTTTCATTTAAGAATAGTGAACGTGGAAACCAATTGGAACACTGTAATTTTCAACTTGACAAAAAGGAGGCAACGATGGAAAAGTACAGAAATTTCAAGATCTCATCCTATATCAGGGCTTACGAGCTGACCAGTATTACGGATGAAGAGATCCAGGCAGGAATCGATTATTTTCAGCAGTACACCCATCTCGACAAGATGTACATTGAAAATCATCGCGGAAAAGTGGACATCCCGGTAAAACGGCTGCAGGAAGTCAAAGCGCTCTGTGAAAAGAACGGACTCGAGGTCGCAGGCGGCATCACTTCGACCCAGTTCGTGAACGGCGAGCGGAAACCGGCTTATTTCGATACTTTCTGCTATACGGATCCCGATCACAGGGCAGAATACCTTCGGATCGTCCGGGAGCTTGCAGGTGTTTTTGACGAAATCATACTGGATGATTTTTTCTTTACAGCCTGCCGGTGTGAGATGTGCATCAAGGCGAAGGGAAAGATGTCCTGGAAGAACTACCGCCTGAAACTGATGGAGGATTTTGCGCATGTGATCGTGGATGAGGCGCATAAGATCAATCCGAAGATGAAATTTGTCATCAAGTATCCGAACTGGTATGAAAGTTATCAGGAAACCGGCTTCAACCCCGGCAAACAGAAGGATATTTTTGACGGGATCTATTCCGGAACGGAGACCCGGCTCACCTTCTCGCCGCAGCATCTGCAGCGCTACGAATCCTACTCCATCATTCGTCTTCTGAACAATACCGCGCCCGGGAAGAACGGCGGCGGCTGGGTGGATCTCGGCGGATCGCAGCTGAATATCACAAACTGCGTCGAACAGTGTGCACTGACGGTCCTCGCACGGACACCGGAACTGACACTCTGGAACTTTAATTCCTATAACGGGTCGGATGTGCTGCCGGCTGTCGGCCGTGCGCTGCAGAAGATCGATGCAATTCTCGACCGGGCCGGAGAACCCATCGGCGTTCACACCTGGGAGCCGTTTGACGGAGACGGCGAAGACCAGCTTTATAATTATCTTGGCATGTGCGGCCTCCCGGTGGAGCCCACGCCTTACTTTGATGATAAGGCGCCTGTGGTATTCTGTACCGAGGCTACCGGAGAGGATCCGGACTGCGTGGAAAAACTGGAGGAATACATCCGAAACGGCGGCAATGCGGTGGTGACGATCGGTTTCTTCCGCAGAATGTATGATCAGGGCGTGAAGGATTTCACTTCCGTCCGGCTGACGAACCGCCATGTCCTGGGCGACTGCTTCCTGATCAATAACGCGAACTACATGGACAGAGAAGTTGCCTATTCAAAAAAGCCGATTCTCTTTGAGATCATCGATTATAAGACCAATGCGACGCAGGCAGATATCTCAGTGATGGTGGATGAGGACAATTTCCCCGTCATGACCGAAGACAATTACGGAAAAGGCCGCTTCTTTATCCTGAATGTGCCGGAGAATTTCGCGGATCTTTACAAGCTCCCGATGGAGGTGATCCGGAACATCAATAAGCACCTGACGATGTACCAGCGCGTGTATGTCGGTGCTTCCACGAAGGTCAATCTGTTTGCGTACGATAACAACGTCTATGTCTGCTACGGCTATGACGAAAAGGGCGGCGATGTGCAGCTGGTTGTACGCGGAGATTCGAACGGCATCAAGGATCTCAATTCGGGCAGAGTCTATACCGAAAAGCTGTCCAGGCCGGCGCCGGCGCACCGCGGGGATGCGACTACGGTCATCGACGAGCCGCTGGAGTACATCTACAATATCAGGATCCCGCAGGGCCGCTTCTTCATGTTCAGCGTGATCTGAATCTGCCCGTATTCGTCTGGAAACAAGGCATGTTGTATCGGTAATCAAACCGGGGCTGTGAATCATTTTCACAGCCCTTTCTGATGGAAGACCTTTTCAAAAGCGTAACGTTGTGGTATCATATTTTCGGATAAGAACGGACACTGCAGGAGGAGATAATCATGGAGCCGAAGCTGGAAAAACGATGTATGGAATACCTTGCCAACAGGGATGCTGTAAGAAAAGCTTTCCGGCTGGACAATAAAGACCTGTATGACGTATGTGCAAGTATCTTCTGCGCCTGCGGCCAGACGGCAGATACAGAAAAACTGAAAGAATGCAGGAAAATCATCAAGAAGAAAACCAGGCCGTTTTCCGGGTTCAGGAGCAGCAAGGTCCGGGCTATTCTGGCAAGCATGCTGTCGATCGGGGATGATCCCGAAAAACGGATGGATCAGGCCAACGAGTCCTTCCGCCTGCTGAAACGACAGTTTCGAAATTCGGAATATCTGGTATTGACCGCGTTTCTTTTCAGTGATCTTGCGGATAAGACCCTTACGGAAGAAGATGTTATCCGCGGGAAAGAGATCTACGTCCGGATGAATGAGAAACACCGCATTCTCACAGACAAAACAGACAGTGTCTTTGCAATGCTGCTTGCTTATTCCGGAAAAGGGGAAGATGAGCTGATCGAAGAGATCGAAACGTGCTATACAGCCCTGAAAGACAGATTCCCCAATAGCGGCAGCAGGCAGACAGCTGCCCAGGTGCTTGCCATGGCGGCCGGTACGCCGGAGGAAAAGGCACAGCACGTGATCGACCTGTATGATGCCCTGCTGGAAGCAGATGTCCAGTACGGCCGTTCTGACACGCTGCCTCCGCTTGCAGCACTTTCCCTGTCAGATACGCCTGTTCCGGTCCTGGTGGAAGACATCCGGGCTGCGGATGTATTTTTGAAAGCGAAAAGAAATTATGGTTTCGAAAAGGAAGAGAAAGAAAAGCGGGCCATGCATGCCGTTATGATCGTGTCCGACCAGTTTGAAGGACCGAATCGGGTGAATGTGACGGCAATGACCAATGTCCTGGATATGCTGATTGCGAAACAGACAGTCTCCAGGATATCATTTGGCCTTAACGTGCTGCAGACTGTACTGCAGGTTGCCGCCAAATCGGATGAAAAGGAAGAAAAAGCCGAAAGTTCGCAGAGTTCAGAGTGACATCCGGGTGCTTGTCCGGAATGCGGCAGATGGAAAAGCGTAATGGGACAGCACCCGGGAAGAAGGAGAATCACAAAGTGGAAATAATACGGGCAACCGAGACATGGCAGCAGGCGGGGGCATATTATGTTCGGATTCAGGCAATGGCAAAGAAGCATCATATCACGCTGAGGCAGGAATTTGACGGGCACGATACGCCTAAGACGCAGTATATTGTTGTGACGGACGATGCTTTTCCGATTGCGACAGCACGGATGTATCCGCTGGATACGGACAGTGTCATGATCGGCCGTGTAGTGGTTCTTCCGGAATACCGTCATCAGGGAATCGGTACCATGGTGGTACGGGAATGTGAGAAATGGGCTCTCGAACAGGGGTATCAGAAATCCGTTGTCGAAAGCCGTGACAATAAAACAGATTTTTACCTGCAGATGGGCTACGTACTTCTGGATCAGGTTGTGGAAGGAGACACCTTCCGCTGCATCCGAATGGAAAAGATTCTGAAAGAGGCCAAAGAAGAACTGGAATCAGACAGGGAATGATGAAAATGAACTGAGTATGGTGAGAATGGCGGGGAAAATATGGAAAGAAAACAAAAAATCGGTCTCAATATGACAGAGGGCAGTATCCTGAAAACACTTCTTGTGTTTGCGGTGCCCATCCTCCTGACGAACCTGATCCAGCAGCTGTATAACACGGTCGATCTGATTATTATCGGGAAATTTGTCGGAAACGAAGGTACAGTCGGCGTTTCCACCGGGGGAGACCTGATCAACTTTATCACCATGCTGTCGATCGGCTTCTCTTCGGCGGGACAGGTCTACGTATCACAGCAGGTGGGGGCCCGGGATTATGATAATCTGAAAAAGACCATCGGAACGCTTCTCTCGGTCATGATGGGCGCGTCTCTGGTGTTTGCAGCTGTGGGAGCGATCGTAGCAGAACCTTTTCTTCGGATGATGAACTGCCCGGAAGAGGCCTTTTCACAGGCTGTGGATTACATGCGCATTACCTGTATCGGAGCCCCCTTTATCTACGGCTACAACGCAGTCTGCGGCATCCTCCGGGGTATGGGGGAATCCAAAAGACCGATGATTTTTGTGATTATCGCCGCGGTTTCCAATATCATCATGGACCTTCTTTTCGTGGTCGTTTTCCGGATGGAAGCCGCAGGTACGGCGCTTGCGACCGTAATTGCCCAGTTTGCCTCGTTTGCCGCCGCCTTTGTCTTCATGTACAGAAAGCGGGAACATTTTGATTTCGATTTTAAGCTGTCCAGCTTTAAAGTGTATAAAAAACCGCTGCTGGTTCTCCTGCGGCTCGGAATTCCGAGAGCCCTTCAGAGCAGTCTCATTAACGTATCCCTGCTTTTCTGCAGCTCCAGGATCAATGCATTCGGTATCATCGCTTCCGCTACGAACAGCGTCGGAAACAAGGTGACGAGATTCGCAAATATCATTACACAAAGCGTAGATACCGGCGCCGCCACAATGATCGGCCAGAATCTGGGCGCCAGGAAAAACGACAGGGCGAAGAAAACCGTGCACGTTGCCCTCGCAATTGCGCTTGGGGTCGCCGCGGTCAACAGTCTTGCAGCGATCTTTGCGCCGCGGCTGATTTTCAGTATCTTTACCAATGATCCGGAAGTCATCGAATTCGGCGTCACATTCATGCGTATTTCCATCATTACATTTATCCTGGCAGCCGTTATGGGACCTTATCAGGCTATGATCACAGGCTCGGGGAATGCGAGCCTCGGCTTCCTTGTGGGTATACTGGACGGCGTCGTCCTCAGGATCGGACTCAGCCTGCTGTTCGGTGAACTGATGGGGATGGGCGTTGTCGGGTACTTTTACGGTAATGCATTGCCCAGACTCGCCCCTTGCATCATCGGAATTATTTACTTCTACACGAATGCCTGGGAGAAGCGGCGCCTTCTCACGGAATAGCTGATGGGTTTGGCGCGATTGTGTTGAAGCTGCACTGATACGAAAGCGGTATCTTCTGTGTGTCTGCAGAAGGTACCGCTTTCTTCCTTTGTTTCAGGATTTGTTACAGTGTGAAAGTGACCGGATCGTCGCCCGCGATCTCGAACGGTCCCGGCATGGGATTCTTCGCCGGACGCGCGTTGCCGAAATAATCACGGTCGAGAATATAGTCGCCGCCGTCCTGTTCTTCAAAGCGTTCCTCAGCGTGATAGGCTTTTCCCAGAAGGTCGCTTGTGATGATCACGGTGGGAAGGCCGCGAAGCGCTTTGGGATCGACTGTCAGCGTCGCACTGCCGCGGACAGGATCAAGCTCGATGTCGATTCCGGATTCCGATTTCAGAAGAGCGCCTTCGTCAATCGCACTTGGCCGGGCCGAGTTGAGATACAGATTGTTTTTGATCAGGCAGGGCAGATGCGAAGACAGCATCTTGGGGCTGAAGGGCTGTTCCCAGAATTTGTTGTCCGGGCCGGGATATTCGTCGTAGGAGCGAAGTCCGACAGGATAAAGCGTCGCGTTGTTTTTTGTGGGAAGACCGTCCATTTTGGCCTGCTTGTCCTGTTCGAGTTCTTCAGGCGTGCGCTCCGGCAGCGGGAGATGCTCGAAGAAGCCCATCGGAACGGGCTCGTCATTCGGATCGTCGTCGCGCAGGAATACGTTCTGGACAAAGCGGTCGTCTCCGCCGATAATATTCGTATATCCGGCCACCGCCGTTTCGTGCGGGAAATGATAGGGCGTCATGCGGCCGCGGTCGGGATTGATCACGATATGCCCCGCAAAGAGGTTATGAACGAATGCGCCTCCCTGCGAAACGTTTCGGAAATTCATGGCGGAGAGGAAGAGGTTGTGATCGACCGTATACGGGCCGTGGCAGACTTCCACAAAGAGATCCTCGGAACGGTTGTCGAAGCAGAGGTTGTGGTGCAGATGCGTCCCCTGTGCCTGCCAGTCGAACCAGACAGCGCGGTAGCAGCTGTAAAAGACGTTGTGATGGATGTTCACGTCCAGCGACGCGTGGAGCTTGATTCCCGAAACCTCCGCGCCGTGATAGGTCATCTTGTGATGAATATGATGGATGCGGTTTCCGTAGATCTCGCTGAAAACCGCGCCGAGATGGCCGACAATGCCGCACTGTTCGCATTCCGAAATCTCGTTGTAACGAACAATATGGCTTCCGATATGCTCCTTGTCCCAATTGGCGCAGTGAAGTGCGCGGAAAATGACCTCCTGCTCGCGCTGGGTCCCGAACTTGAATTTCAGATCGGACCATTCATTCTGGCCGGTGGAGATCTCCTTTCCGAGGCTGATCCCGCAGCAGGTCGATTCACAGATTTTGTTGTTTTCAATGATCCAGCCTTTCGACCAGTGCGGTCCGATAAGGCCTTCCTGAAGCGCG
>CADCPV010000316.1 GCA_902803345.1 uncultured Eubacteriales bacterium
ATTAAGCTCTTTCAACTAATCCGGAACGTAAGCAGGAAGTACATACGTAGACTTTCTTCGTACCGCCATTGTCAGTCAGAACACGAACAGACTTGACATTCGACTTCCACATTCTATTGGTCCTTCTATGAGAATGGCTTACCTTGATTCCGAAGTGAGCGCCTTTTTCGCAGATAGCACACTTAGCCATTTTCTACACCTCCATTTCGTTTCGGGGAATTCAAACATTGCGCATCAAAAATACGCAACAGAGGTATAATACCAGAAAGATCGGGAAAATGCAAGAGGAAATTTTAAAAATTTCGGAATAATTCGGCGATCTGCCGTTTCAGGCCTGTCTTGAATAATCCGGTGACTTGTGTTATAATCATTCTGGTTCGAATTGAACAGAAAGAGGAATTTACATGGGAGAAGAGAACAAAAACTTTTCAAGCGAAGTTAAAATCAATCCGGATGTGATCGCACAGTATGCCGGTATGGAAGCCATGGGCTGCTTCGGCATCGTCGGAATGGGTGCGGTCAGCTTAAAGGACGGCTTTGTCAAGGTACTGAGGTCTGACAAGCTCTCAAAAGGCGTGTCTGTTACAATTAAGGATGGCAGGATTTCGATTGATTTTCATATTATTGTCGCTTATGGCGTCAGTATCCAAGCGGTGTCCGATAACCTGATCAACAACGTGGTGTATCAGGTCGAAAGCTTCACCGGAATGAAGGTTGAACAGGTGAACGTCTATGTCGAAGGCGTTCGCGTGATCGACTGAGTTTAGGGGAGGACAGGACATTGGCAACAATAGACGCATTAATGTTAAAGAAAATGTTCATTTCGGGAACGCATGCCCTGAATGACAACAAGGCCTGGATCAACGAACTGAACGTTTTCCCCGTGCCGGACGGCGATACCGGCACCAATATGACCATGACCATCGTCTCGGCGGCGAAGGAAGTGCTTGCGCTTCAGGATGATTCGATGGCGAGCCTTGTCAAGGCAATCAGTTCCGGGTCCCTCCGGGGTGCCCGGGGAAATTCAGGGGTCATTCTGTCACAGCTGTTCCGCGGCTTTGCAAAGTCTGCCGGAAAGTATGAGACGCTGGATATTCCTGAAATCGCGGAAGCCTTTGAAAAGGCGGTGGATTATGCCTACAAGGCCGTAATGAAGCCCAAGGAGGGGACAATCCTGACCGTTGCGAAGAGCATGGCGGACAAGGCGCAGGAGCTTTCCAACATTACGGATATGAAGATTTTCCTGCAGTCTGTAATCGACTGCGGAAATGAAACCCTGAAGCGTACGCCGGAGATGCTTCCGGTGCTGAAGGAGGCCGGCGTTGTTGATTCCGGTGGACAGGGCCTGATGGTCGTGATGCAGGGCGGTTTTGAAGTGTTCCTCGGAAAAGAAGTCGAAATGGAACTTCCGCAGTCCGGTGTCCAGGCTCAGCAGCAGGTTGTGGTGGACGTCGCAAATATCGAGACCGCAGACATCAAATTCGGCTACTGCACGGAATATATCATTAACCTTGAGAAGCCCTTCCCGATCGAGGAAGAGCAGGCATACAAGTCTTTCCTGGAGTCAATCGGTGATTCGATCGTCTGTGTGGCGGACGAAGACTATGTCAAGACGCATGTTCATACCAACGACCCGGGCCTTGCGCTGCAGCGTGCGCTGACCTACGGCTCCCTGTCCCGGATCAAGATCGACAACATGCGCGAAGAGCACAATGAACGGCTTTTCAACACAACGCCGAATTTCACCCCGGCACCCGAAGCTCCTGCTCCGGCACCGAAAAAGCAGATGCCGCATAAGGATATTGGTTTCGTTGCCGTTGCAGCCGGCGAAGGCCTTGCGCAGATCTTTACGGATCTCGGCGTGGATTATGTGATCGAGGGCGGCCAGACGATGAACCCCTCGACCGACGACATTTTAAGCGCTGTAGAGCAGGTGAATGCGGACACGATCTTCGTTTTGCCGAATAACAGCAATATTGTGCTTGCGGCGAACCAGGCTGCAAAGCTGATCCGCAAGAAAAAACTCATTGTTATCCCGACCTCGACTGTCTGCGAAGGCATTTCCTGCCTGGTTTCCTATATGCCCGGCGCGGATCCTTCGGAAAACGAAGCGACGCTGAACGAAGCACGGAAGACAGTCAAGACCATCGAAGTAACCTACGCGGTCCGCGATACCGTGATCGACGGTGTGGCGATCTACAAAAACGACTATATGGCGCTCTCCGGGAAGGGCATTCTTGCGGGCGGCAAAAACCTGAATCAGGTTATCCACGAAGCAGTCAGAAACTGCGTTACAGAAGACAGCGCAGTCGTCAGCATCTACTACGGCAAAGACATGAATGACGAGGATGCGGAAGCACTGAAGGATTCGCTTTCAGACGTCGTCATGGACGCTGAAGTGGAGATCAATTACGGCGGTCAGCCGGTGTATTATTACATCATTTCCGTCGAATAAAGAGATTTTCAGAGGATCACGGATTAGGCGCAGCGGTTCTGAAGCAGGGCCGCTGCGTTTTCGAAAATTTCGGCGGCAGTGTACGAAGGACTTTCAGCAGGGAAGGACCAGATGGATTTAAACGGAAGTATTCTGGAGATCAAAGGAATCGGGGAGAAGAGTGCGGCACTCTTTTTCAGGGTCGGAATCCATACGGTTTCGGACCTTCTTTCCTATTATCCTTCCGGGTATGAACGCTTTGAAGAACCGATCACGATCGCACAGTCCTCACGCCGTGATTTTGCGGCGATCCGGGGGATTATCCAGCAGAAACCGGAAACCCGCTATGTGAAGCGCTATCAGATCACTTCGGCGCTGATCCGGGACGAGATGGGGCAGATGCTCCGGCTTTCCTGGTTCAATATGCCTTACCTTTCGAAAACGCTGCATCCGGGTTCCCAGTACATTTTCCGGGGAAAGCTCCCAGGAACGGGCGGTCTCCGCCATATGGAGCAGCCGCAGATCCTGAAACTTCCGGATTATGAGCGCCTGAGATCCACACTGCAGCCGGTCTATCCCCTGACAAAAGGCCTGACAAAGAAAATGATCCAGGACGCCGTGCAGAAAGTGTTTGCGGACGGAACCGAAATCCCGGAGACACTGCCTTCGGATCTCTTAGAGAAGTACGGGCTGCTTTCCCGGAATCTCTCGATCCGGGAAATTCATTTTCCCGTGAACCAGGAGTCCCTGATTCCTGCACGAAGACGGCTCGTATTTGAAGAGTTTTACAGTTTTATCCTCGGTGTCCGGCGCATGAAGGAGACCGTTTCGGAGGAACCGAACTGCTTCCCTGTCGAGGACCATCCGGAAGTGGAGGAACTGATCGAAAAGCTCCCCTATGAACTCACAAATGCGCAGAAAAAGGTGCTTTCGGAAATTCAGAAGGATATGCGGGGCTCCGGCGTCATGAACCGCCTGGTGCAGGGTGACGTCGGCTCCGGAAAAACCATCGTCGCCTTTCTTTCGATGTACGCCGCGGCACTTTCAGGCTATCAGAGCGCACTGATGGCGCCGACCGAGGTGCTGGCAGTGCAGCATTATGAGAACTTCCGGAAACTCTCGGAGGAATACGGACTCGGACTTTCGGTCAGCCTTCTGACAGGAAGCATGACGGCGAAGGAAAAGCGGGAGATCTACGAGAAGATTTCGGCGCACCAGACGGATCTTGTCATCGGGACACACGCGCTGATCCAGGAAAAAGTGCTGTATGAGGATCTTGCGCTGGTGATTACGGACGAACAGCACCGTTTCGGCGTCGCCCAGCGGAAAGCCCTGTCGAAAAAGGGTCAGTCGCCGCATGTGATTGTCATGAGTGCGACGCCGATTCCTCGGACGCTGGCGATGATCGTCTACGGCGACATGGACATCTCGGTGATGGATGAACTGCCGAAAAACCGCCTGCCGATCAAAAACGCGGTCGTTGACATCGAATACCGCCCGAAAGCCTGGAACTTCATTAAGAAACAGGTACAGGAAGGGCATCAGGCCTATGTGATCTGCCCGATGATCGAGGAATCGGAGGCTTCCGAGGGCGAAAATGTCACGGATTACGCGAAAAAGCTGTCTCAGGTTTTCCCGGATTCCATCCGGACCGGTGTACTGCACGGGAAACTCCGGAACGAAGAAAAAGAAGGCATCATGGAGGATTTTTCGCGGAATCTTTTACAGGTTCTGGTCTCGACGACGGTGATTGAGGTCGGAATCGACGTGCCGAACGCGACCGTCATCCTGATCGAAAACGCCGAACGCTTCGGGCTCGCACAGCTTCATCAGCTTCGCGGTCGGGTCGGCAGGGGAAAGGACCAGTCCTACTGTATCCTCGTCGATACGACGAACAGCGAGGAATCTGAAGAGCGGCTTTCAGTCCTTCAGAAATCAAACGACGGCTTCTTTATCGCGGGAGAAGACCTTCGGATGCGCGGCCCCGGAGACTTTTTCGGTTACAGGCAGTCCGGTGATCTTGCCTTCCGGCTCGGTGATATTTACACGGACGCCGCAATCCTCAAGGAAGCGGAAGAAGCTGCCGAAGGAACCGCAGCGGATGAAAAAGCCCGGGCAGTGGAGGCAATTCTGTAGCCGGGTGACCGGGTGGATAGAGAATTACCCGTAGACAAATGCCCGGATAAGTGTTATAATACGCTATTATTCACGCTGTCACTCTACTGTGCTAAAGTGTCGGCGGTTATGAGGAGAATGAAAACATGCCAGAACGCAGAGTATTCTTGGACAGACAGACCAACTTACTGCAGCTGGAAGAGCAGCAGATGTACGAAATGGTGGAAGTGGAGGATCCGGCCGTTTTCCGGAACCTGTTCCCCTATACGGACATCCCGAAGGTAGCTTTCAACGACCGTGTCGTGCCGCATCATATGCCCGATGAGATTTTCATTACCGATACGACATTCCGCGACGGACAGCAGAGCCGGGCACCGTATTCGACCGAGCAGATTGTGAAAATCTATGACTACCTGCACCGTCTCGGCGGTCCGCAGGGCATTATCCGCCAGAGCGAATTCTTCCTTTACAGCCAGAAAGACCGGGACGCTGTCTATCAGTGTCTTGAGCGCGGCTACCGTTTTCCGGAAGTGACCGGCTGGATCCGCGCGAGTGCGAAGGATTTTGAACTGGTCAGGGAAATCGGTCTTCCGGAGACAGGCATTCTTCTGAGCTGCTCGGATTATCATATTTTCTACAAGCTGCATATGAAGCGCAGTGAGGCCATGCAGCACTATCTTGGAATCGTCCGGAGCTGTATGGATTACGGGATTATTCCGCGCTGCCACCTGGAGGATATCACGCGTTCCGACCTCTACGGTTTTGTGATTCCGCTGTGCAACAACCTGATGAAGCTCAGCGAGGAATACCATATGCCAATCAAAGTCCGTGTCTGTGATACGATGGGTTACGGGGTAAACTATCCCGGTGCAGTGGTGCCGAGATCGATTCCGGGTATTATTTACGGTATCCGTGTGCACGCTGGTTTCCCCTCGGAGTGGATTGAATTCCACGGCCACAATGATTTCTACAAGGCGGTAGTGAATTCCTCGACAGCCTGGCTTTACGGGGCCGGCGGTGTCAACACCAGTCTTTTCGGCATCGGTGAGCGCACCGGCAATACCCCGACCGAAGCAATGGTCTTTGAGTATGCGCAGCTTCGCGGCACGCTCGACGGCATGGATACAACGGTTATTTCTGAGCTTGCAGAGTACTATGAGAAGGAGATCGGCTATCATATTCCCTCGAGGACGCCCTTTGTCGGCCGAAACTTCAATGTGACGCGCGCAGGCGTTCATGCAGACGGACTTCTGAAGAACGAGGAGATCTACAACATTTTCGACACCGGCAAGTTCCTGAACCGGCCGCCTTTGGTGGCAGTTTCGAATACCTCCGGCATCGCAGGCATTGCGGTCTGGATTAACAATTTCTACCATCTGCCGGATGAAGCAAAGCTCATGAAGGACGATCCGCTGGTACAGAAGGTGAAGGAATGGGTGGACCGGGAATACGAAAACGGCCGTGTCACAGTCATCACCGATGACGAACTGATCGTCGTGATCGGTGAGGCCTGCCTTGAACTGGGAAGGCCCGTTCCGGGAGAAAAAACAGACTGAAGAAGAGAATTAAAACATAATAAAGATCGAAGAACACCGGAAATTGTGAACTTTCGGTGTTCTTCGTTTTATTTCAGGTTCATTTCAGCTTTCCATGGGATCATACAGGCATCAGAGACGGAAAAATGTCCGTTTTCTGTATAATAATCCAATATCCAGAAGGAGGAGACTGAAACCATGAAGGCGATAAGAAAATTACTTGCATGTATCCTGGCAGCGGCGTTTGTCTGCTCCCTTGCGGCATGCAATAAAGAAACGAATAACAGAACAGAAGGCACTGAGGCCGGCACATCGGTCAGGTCGGAAAGTATTTCGGCGCAGTCCGAAACAGAGGAAGAAAGCACAGAGGCGAAGAGCCCGCTCAGCGATCCCGAGGACAGCGGTTCCGAAGCTTCGGGAGATTTTTCCGTGAAAGCAGCGGACGGCACAGTAGTTTCTGCCGAAGGCTTCGTCTATACCATTACGGCTGCAGGCGAATACACGGCAGCGGGCAGCCTCGAAGACGGACAGATCGTTATCGATGCCGGCGAGGAAGATGAGGTGGTTCTTGTGCTGCAGAACGCTTCGATTTCCTGCTCAACAGGCGCTCCGATTCTCTGTATTTCAGCCGACGAGCTGACAATCCGGTCGGAAGAGGGCAGCTACAATACGGTGACGGATTTTCGGACAGCTTCTGCTGCAGAAAATACAGATGATTCCGATGAGGAAGAGGTACTGAATGACAATGCAGCGATCTATTCGAAGTGCGATCTGAAACTCAC
>CADCPV010000317.1 GCA_902803345.1 uncultured Eubacteriales bacterium
AAGCTCTGTCGGAACTTCGAAGTTGAAGTACGGAATGGTCTTTGTCGGAGCATTCTTGATTGCGCCGTTTAAGATCGCGTCGATGATGCCGCGGATATCCTTGATGGAGATACGCTTGCCGGTGCCGTTCCAGCCGGTATTCACGAGGTAAGCCTTCGCGCCGACTTTTTCCATCTTCTTGACAAGCTCTTCCGCGTACTTCGTCGGATGCAGCTCCAGGAAAGCCTGACCGAAGCATGCAGAGAAAGTCGGAGTGGGTTCGGTGATGCCGCGTTCGGTTCCTGCAAGCTTTGCTGTGAAGCCACTGAGGAAGTAGTACTTGGTCTGGTCCGGAGTCAGGATCGAAACCGGGGGCAGAACGCCGAATGCATCTGCCGAAAGGAAGATCACATTGTCGGCATCGGGACCGGAACTGATCGGACGCACCTTCTGCACAATGTTCTCAATGTGGTCGATCGGGTAGGAAACGCGCGTATTCTCGGTTACGCTCTTGTCAGCGAAATCGATCTTGCCGTCTGCATCAACCGTAACGTTTTCCAGCAGTGCATCGCGGCGGATTGCGTTGTAGATGTCCGGTTCAGAATCCTTATCGAGGTTGATGACCTTCGCATAGCAGCCGCCCTCGAAATTGAAGACGCCGTTGTCGTCCCAGCCGTGCTCGTCGTCGCCGATGAGAAGACGCTTGGGATCAGTGGAAAGGGTGGTCTTGCCAGTGCCGGAAAGGCCGAAGAAAATCGCAGTGTGCTCGCCGTTCATATCGGTGTTGGCAGAGCAGTGCATGGAAGCGATTCCCTTTAAGGGCAGGTAGTAGTTCATCATGGAGAACATGCCCTTCTTCATCTCGCCGCCGTACCAGGTATTCAATATGATCTGCTCACGTCTTGTGGTGTCGAAGAGAACCGCGGTCTCGGAATTCAGGCCGAGTTCTTTGTAGTTTTCAACCTTCGCCTTGGAAGCGCAGAAAACGGTGAAGTCAGGGGTGAAGTCCTCAAGTTCTTCTTCCGTGGGCTTAATGAACATGTTGCGCACGAAATGTGCCTGCCATGCTACTTCCATGAAGAAACGAACCGCCATGCGGGTGTCCTTGTTCGCACCGCAGAACGCGTCAACGACGTAGAGGTCCTTGCCGGAAAGCTGCTTTAAAGCGATTTCCTTGCAGGCTGCCCAGGCTTCCTGAGTTGCAACATGGTTGTCATTCGGATATTCGGGGGAGTTCCACCATACGGTGTCCTTCGAATTCTCGTCCATAACAATGAATTTGTCTTTGGGAGAACGGCCGGTATAGATGCCGGTCATGACGTTGACGGCGTCAAGCTCGGTGAGCTGGCCCTTGTCAAAGCCCGTGAGATCCGGATTCATCTCATCCTTGAAAAGCTCTTCGTAGGAAAGGTTGTAGAAAACCTTGCCGACATTCTCAATACCGTACTTCGCAAAATCAATCGCTGCCATTTTGTTTGTACCTCTTTCTGAAAAATTTTTTGTAATCCGGACAACACGCCGGATGGATACCAATTTCGTCCATATATAGTATACGACCAAATCCGTCAAAATGCAAGATAAAATAAAACAGCGGAATGCGGTCCTTTTTGGTCAAATTTCACAGGATTCTGCAGTGAATCCGATGGACAGAGTGCGGGAGAAGCTGTATAATGAAAACAGCAGGCTCCCATTCCATGAAGTCAGGGCAGTCTGCCGCCATTACCGCCGGAAAGGCATGATACAGGGTGTTATGATGGACAGAAAAATGTCAGCAAAAATCGAATGGGCACAGACGCGGGATGAACTGTGCGCGGCAGTGGAAGCGCTGGGCTTCCCGGCGGAGCTTGGCGACGCCTGCGCAAAGCATCTCGGAAGCCCGAAAGCCATGCGCCGGATGATCGCCTATCTGCAGTATGAGAAGCCGAAAAAAGCGGAAATCGTCGTCGACGAAATGCTCGCGATCCGCTCGGAAATCGATCTCTGGAAGGAAAAGAAAGCCGCGGAGGAGGCTAACCGGAAGTACAACGAGATGCTGTATTAC
>CADCPV010000318.1 GCA_902803345.1 uncultured Eubacteriales bacterium
CATAGTTGAAGCTGTCGCGATTTTCTTTCATGAAACGGTCGAAATCCTCGGCGGCGGAGAGCTGGTTTTTCAGGTTATCGGTATCTTTTTTCATGCGGATCTCCTTCCGGCAAAAACTTGCAGGGAACGGCCGAGGCGTATGCTTCAGTCATTTTTTTCTTGACGAAATCTGACAGATTCATCTATAATAGCGTCAGGTCCGGCAACGGATCACTGTCTGTCAGAAAGTATATCGTAATTTTTCGGGCAGAACAATTAGCTGAGAGCATAATTTTCAATTTTTTCAGCGCTGTCACGGCAAATGATACAGAGGAGTACCGGTTCGTGGAGGAAAAGCAGCAGTCCGCCTATATTTCAGAACATTTTCAGGTCCTTCAGGCGCTTCGGGACACCCCGGAAAAGAAGGTGCTGAAGGTGCGAAGCAAAAGTTCCGGGAAAGTTTATCTTCTCCGAGAATTTCAGGGCGATCCGTCGGTTTACGAGCGCCTGCTTCCGCTAAGGAGTCCGTATCTTCCGGAGATTTTTGAGGTGATTTCCGAAGGGGATCGGGTGACGGTTTTGGAGGAATTTGTTGCGGGAGACCAGATGGCGGAAATGCTTCAGAGCTGTCTGTTTACGGAGAAGGAGACACGGAAAATCGGCGCAGATCTCTGTCAGGCGCTTCACGTCCTGCACGGGCTCGGAATCGTGCACCGGGACATCAAGCCGGAGAATATCATCCTGCGCGGCGATACGGCGGTACTGACGGATTTTGATGCCTCGCGGGTCTCCAAAACGGAACAGTCCCGGGATACCGTCGCGATGGGAACGGTCGGTTTTGCCGCACCGGAGCAGTTTTCAATCTCGCAGACTGACAGCCGGGCGGATATTTACGCGATGGGGGTGCTTCTCAACACGATGATGACCGGCGAACACCCGTCGACCAGGCTCGCGAAAGGGAAAATGGGGCGTATTGTGACGCGCTGTACGATGATTAACCCGAGAAAACGCTATCAGTCGATCGGGAGGCTTTTGGAGGAACTTCTGTGAAAGAAATCAGCTGTCCGAACTGCGGCAAAATGATTCCGGAAAGCGCGCATTTCTGCCCCTTCTGTGAGAAGAGTTTTGTAGAGAAAAAAGAGGCGGAAAAGCTGAAAAAGGTGCCGCGGCGGACGAAGAAGGCACTGGTTCTCGCGGCGGTGGGAATGCTGGTGCTTCTTTCCGCAGTGTTTGTTCTGTGGCGGACGCTGTCGAAGCGGGTGAGTGCGGAAACGCGGATCAAAAGCGGAGGGAAGGAGTACCGTCTTGTCCTCCGGAATTCCGTCGATTTCAATCATATCAGTACGCCGCAGGAGTTGGCGGAGAAAAAGATCCTCGGCGACCGCCAGGGCGCGTTGCCCTCACAGCTCTATGTGTTTGACGCCGAGACCGGTGCGAACGCAAAGGAAGAATTCCGGGATCTTGTGGAATCGGTTTCGGTGACGGTTAAAGCGGTGTCCGGATCGGAAGTATCGGAGCTCGGGTCGCCGGCGGAATCACCTGGCTTTCCGGATGCGTTGTATGAAACGGATGTGATTTTCAGCGGGGCAGTGCAGGAGAACCGGATTGCATGGCACCTCGTCATGAAGGATGGGAAGAAAGCGGAACTGTCGCACACGCTCCGGATCATTTCCCTGTCGTCGGTGACCTATGATTACCGGACAACGGCGCTCGATTCGATGACAGAACTGCAGGCCCTGATCCGGGAAATCGATGAGAAAAACGACCAGAACACGGTCGTGACCGTAAACCTCGGGCCCTATGTGTACAGCGGAGACCTGTCACTGTCAAAGCATTCGGTGAACCTGTGCGGAACGGAGGAAAACGGACAGAAAACGACGATCGACGGAATGTTGAGCATCCGGACCAATGCGCCTTTTGCCGCAGAGTTTTCGGATCTGGTATTTACGGGCGGGAACGGTGTCGGAATTGAGGACGGCGGCGGCGCCTTTATGACGCGCTGTGAATTCGACGGGCTGGATACGGGTATTCTCGTGGTAGACGGGGGCTATGCGATGCCTTCCGACTGCATTTTCCGAAACTGCCGGATCGGGCTGCATTTCAACAGCAGCCAGTCCAATTCCAAGCGGCCGATGTTTGATGGGAATCAGTTTCTTCAGTGCGGGACCGGTATTCTGCTGCAGAATGTTCCGGGAGAGGACGTGCTGATGCTTCCGGGCTGCGTGTTTGAGGGAAACGGAACGGACATCGACAATCGGACCGCGCATGTGCTGGAGATGGAATAAGAAGTGAGCCATTCGGGGACAGGTACCAGGTGGGTCAATTGCTGCGCCAATTGACCCACCTGGTACCTGTCCCCGAATGGCTCACTTCCTCACTGCTGATTTCGGAGCACGGTTTTCAGGCTCGTATCCTCCGAGAGGGTGTTGACGTTGTAGAGGAAAAGCACTTCGTCAAACTGTTCGG
>CADCPV010000319.1 GCA_902803345.1 uncultured Eubacteriales bacterium
CTCAACGATTTCCTTACTCTTGATCATGCTACGCCCGCAATAGGGACAGCTGTCCTTGCCTTCCTGCCGGACCGCCCCGCAGCTCGGGCAGTTCGCAAAATACTCGATCTTTGTGCGCGTAATCTTCTTCTCCGTCGCAGTCGAAGAACCGAAGCCGGAACCTCTTCTTCTAATAAAACGGGAGAACAGAACGATGAAGACAACCGGCGCAGCAGAAAACGCCATACTGAAACCGTAGGCTAAAATGGTCCCGAATATATATGCGATCTTTTCAAGGATCGTCTTATTGGCAAAATTGTTGTCATCGCCGTAGTCCGGATTGCTCGGCAGCGTTCCGGATCCGGAACTGCTGCCTGCCTGCCGATCCGGCGAGAAGCCGAATGCGTCATTCGGATAGGTAACGTTCATCGTGTACTTTCCGCCGGAAGGAACCGAGGCGCTGAAGACCAGATAATCTCCATCCTTCAGACAGTCCGGCTGCCAGGCGGACGCATTTTCCGAATTCCAGCGAATCTCCAGCTGATCCACATCCATCCCGTCAAACCAGGCCGGCGTGAAGCTGTAAACCGTTTCGCCCTCCACATATTTGTCGATCTGGTACATGTAGTCCTGCGTCATCGAGAATTCCAGCGTGACGATCTCATTTGCATAGTATTCGCCTTCCAGCCAGATCGCCAGCGTATCCCCGTTGTCCTTGATATAGTCGATCGTATCGCTTAAGACCGTGATATTCTCGTGATGGCTGTTCGGTACGCCGAGGTTGATCCACTCCAAGGGGCCGTAAGTCTTATCGTCGAGCACCTTCCACTCGATCATATAATCCATCTGAAGCGACGCGTCCTCATTGACGTCCACCGTTATGACAAACTGCAGAATTTCGTCGGTTGTCACTGCATTCGCGCGGACAGCCGGAACAGACACAGAGAGAAGAAGCAGCGCCGCAAAAAGCAGGCATTTCAGTTTCTTTTTCATCAGCAGGTCCTCCTTAAGGGGCATTCCCCGGTTAATGCAGCCGAATAGTTGCGCCGTTCTGTGCAGGCAAGACTGTTCCAAATCGCATCCCAGTCGTCAGCGAGCATGTTCCCGAGCGGTTCATCCATGAGCCAGCTCTGGCAGGGCACAACATTTCCGCCGGGGGTGATGGCCATGTTTGAAAGGCAGGCGCCGCAGGACGGTGAAGGGATGTTCAGCTCGTCAAATACTTCCTGCGGAATCCAGCCGGGCGAAGTAAAGGCAATTTCCATGCCATTTTCGGCGCAGTATGAAACCGCGTCCCGAAGGATCGCTTCCAATTCGTCCCCCTGAAGCTGCAGGCGCTCAGATTCCTCTCCGGCCGCGTTCCCGGTCGTAATGAGCCCCGAGCAGGTCACGAAAATCACGCCCTTATCATGCAGGAATTCCAGCGTTTTTCTGTAATCGCGGTTCAGCGTGCAGAGCGGCGTGTTGATGCTGAGCGACAGACCTGCTTCTATGGCGTTTTCGATGCCGTGCACCGTATTTTCATACTGCGGCGCGCCGACAAGCCGGTTATGAATCGCAGGATCGGAGGAATAGAACGTGATCTGCACACTGTCGAGCTCCGCCTCGCGGAGTTTTTCGCAGTATTCCTTTGTGAGTTTGATGCCGTTTGTGTTCAGGCGAGAGACAAACCATTTCGCACAGCGCACGAGTTCCGGCAGGTCCTCCCGCATCGTCGGTTCGCCGCCCGTGAAAGTCACCTGCGGAATACCGACAGCACGGCATTTGGCAAGGATCGCCTTCCATTCTTCCGTGGAAAGCTCCTCCTCTTCCGCATGAACCTGTCCGGCCGCGTAGCAGTGCACACATTTCTGGTTGCAGTGCCATTTCCCGTCCTTCGTCATCGCGCTGACCATGAGATCCATCCGGTGCGGTGCCTTCATATACTCGGCATATTCCCCGATGTTCATGTAGTGGACGTCAGTGGTCACTTCCTCCCGGTAGGCGATCTGCTGCAGTGTGTCGAAAATCGTCTGGATGTCCGCCCGGATACGTTTTCTCGTAAAGAAGGGGATGATTTTCTTCACATTTTCCGCTGCCGCATCCAAGATCCGGCCGATTGTATCCTCTCCGATCTCTTTTCCGTCATAGCGGTTCGTTTCGCGGATCATTTCCGCAAGCATCACCGCCCAGGCAAAATTGACCGGAACGATGTCGGTTCCGTTGATGATGGCAGCGCTCGGGTTGAGTGCGTTTTCCTCCTGCTTCGGCGGAATCAGGTGGATCCGGATGCATCCGGGCCCGTCGGGGTTCAGCGTGGTATGCAGGACTTCGTTGAAAGTCGAATCCATATAGGCTTCGATCCGTTTCACAGTCCTCGTTTTTCTGAACAGTTTTGGTACGGGAATCATAGGCATCTCTCCTTTTTCAGTTTCTTTTCTATCATGTTCATCTGAAATTTTGTTGAAATCTCAGATTCTCCGTTGTCACCCGTCTGCTGCTTAAGACATATAAACCCGTCAGAGAAATGACGTCATATATACAGGAAAGCAGCGGATGTCCTGGTCTTTCCTGATGTCTTTCGTATAAATGAGGTATCTCCAAAGAATCTGTGAAGAATACTTTCCAAAAAAGGCATCCAGTGAAGCATGTGTTTTATAACCCGATGACTTTACTTCAACCGGACAGATCTTGTTTTGTCGTGCAAGAAGAAAATCAATTTCATAATTATGCTTTGATCCGTTAAGGAATGTATAGTAAAACAGTTCATTTCCTTCAGCCGTCAACATCTGGGCAACGACATTTTCATAGAGATATCCCAAATTCGCCGGAAGCTTATCACTGAGCAATTTTTCATAAACGATGTTTTCAGTGAAATCCCGGTCTTTGAACATCAGGGTAGTGAAAAGACCTGTATCACAGAGGAAAAGCTTAAATTTCGTAAGGTCTTTGGCTGCTGACAATCCTGCACCAGGACTATTGGCATGGTAGGAAACAAGTACCGTTTTGGAATCACGCATTTGGGCAATCAGTTCAAGAATATCCCCTGCACGCGCATGATCAAGAATGCTGGACACCTGATACCTGGAAGCGTTGTTATTCAGCTGTGCGGGAATTGCATCAAACAACATGGCAATCCGTCCTGTCGGGTCAATCTTTCCGAAATCATCCTCATACAGATGCAGAATATCTCTTTTAACGGCATCTACCATCTTGAAGTTGTTTGATGCTATGTATTCCTTTACAGCCTGCGGCATACCGCCTACAAGCATATACAGCCGAAAATCTCGCATCAGTTTCCGGTTGGTTTGATCGCCCAACGGTTTCCCAGCTTCAAAACATTTTCGAATCAGAGGATAGGTCGTATGATCACCGATGGCCCAAAGAAATTCTTCATAGTCCATGGGATACATGTTTATTTTTCGTTCCTCGCTTGGAATCAGGATACCATTAACGTTTTTGCGTATTGAGATCAGAGATCCTGTTTCGATATAGTCATACCGATGATCTTTTACAAGATGCTTGATGGCTTGCCGTGCTTTTGGGCACAATTGGACCTCATCAAAAATGATCAGGGATTTTCGATCCGTCAGATCCACACGATACTGCAGCTGCAGCTGGAGGAAAAAATAGTTCAGATCAGACATATCTTCAAACAATGCCGTCACTGCTTTTGGGGCTATGGAAAAATCAATCAGGATATAGCTGTTATATTCATTCTTCGCGAATTCTTCCACGACTGTGGATTTCCCGACACGACGAGCTCCTTCGATAAGCAAAGCTGTCTTACCATCTGAATCATTTTTCCAGGATAAAAGCGCATCGTATATTTTACGCTTAAACATTTCGTTTCCTCATTTCCGCATATTTTTATCGTTGAAAAATCCGCATTTCCGCATATTTTATATCAGTATTATACCTCATTTCCGCAATTTGTCAACAATAATACCGCCCCCTTCCAGCGGGCGGTATCGTCAGCCATCATTCCGATTCCTTTGTCTCAGCCGAAATCCTTTTCAGCTTCTCCTGAGTTTCTTCGGCAGCCAGATGTGCCATTTCGGCGCTTTCGGCATGAACTTGAATTTAATCAGCGACCTGATCACTCTGCGGTGTATGATGGCGCTGGCGAGAATGACGGCACAAACAACAATTAAAACAATCATCCATGGTTTCATCTTTTCCTGCTCCTTATATTAAAATGTCAGTATCAGATTCTCAGAAATGAAACAGCACTTTCAGCGAATTATAGAAATAGTAGGTCGTGAAAACCATGATGCAGGGTTCGATTTCACCGGAATCAAAGAGACAGTCCAGTGTTGCCTTCGCTGCAGGCTCCGTGAAAATATCCGGGTCGCAGGTGTTGCCGTGCTGATAATACATCACATTGTATTTCCGTTCCCTGTCGGCCGGATCATAACACCAAGGCAGATATACATTGCAGTACTTTTCGTAGGTTTTGCCGTCCTCGTAAACATCCGTTGTGTAGTCCACGCGTTCGAAATGCCCGGTTTTTTCCGGCGTTCCGCCGATTGCCGGGTTCTCTGTAAATCTGGTCTCAAACCCGATCAGTTCCCCCGCTGGATGAATCACTGTTTTTATGCTGCTCATTACCGTACCTCCAAAGTGTTTTCTTTCCTTTTGATTATACCATCACCTCAGTCGTTTTGCCACTGAAAAATGTCCTGCAGGACTTTTTCCTGCTTCACTCATGTGCCTGCTGGTACTTTTCGAGGTCGCGGTTCATTTTCTTTGCATCCGCGGAGTCCTTCAGCCAGAGGAACAGGTGCGCCAAAACGAAAATGACCAGCACGCTCCCGGCAATCGCAAGGACAACCTCGACACGGCCCGTATCGATCGCCGTGCTTTGGAAGGCGACAAACAGTACCGCAGCCTCGATGAGCAAGAGTGCCAGCACCTTTCTCAGGAGCATCTGCTTCTGCGAAAGCTCATGCCTGGACCAGGTCACAAGGCTCGGAAGAATGCACAGCGCCGCGAATTCGATCGGCGTCAGGAGCGCCTCGTAGCCAAATCGCGTGTCCGCGTCGAACACCAGCCCCAGAACGGAGATGACGACCGTAATCAGCGTCGTAAGCATGAAAAACAGGATCAGTTTATTGACAAGAAAACGCTTGAATTCCATCGCTTTACTCTCCCTTCAATGCCGCTTTGAGCGCTTTGACATAATTTCTCGAAATGATGATCTTCTCACCGGAACGCAGGATCGCCGTAAACCGCCCATTGAAAGCGGGCTGGATCGACTGGATCTTCATCAGGTTGACGAGCATCGGCTTCGAAATCCGCAGGAAATGCCGGCTTTTCAGCATTTCCTCAAGTTCATAGATACGGTACGAAGTCTCATAGATCCGATCTGCCGTATAGAGGAATGTCTTGCCGTCGACCGATTCGATATAACAGATATCCGTCACGGCAACCTCGTACTGCCTCGCGTCCGAGGTGCAGGAAAGACTCCCTTCACGAAATTTGACAAAGGCCTCGATCTCCCGGACTTCATCCGTGATCTCGTGGCAGCGAATCAGAACAAGTTCGCTGTCGTTTCGGCCGATCTGTTTGATTTCAACTTTCATATCTTCTTACACAGGCGCATCAGTAAATTTCCTGCACCGAAAACACGCCTGACCCTTTCAGATAGTGATCGAAAAACTGCAGTACCAGGGAATTGACGACCGTCATGGTTTCCGCTTTGTCCCGCTCCCCGCTGCCCAGCATGTTTCCGAGGAAGGGAGACAGGAGCGGCAGGTCGGTAAAGTCCATATGTTCTGTATCGCGAATGGTTGCGGCATAGCCCTCCGAAGCATTTTGAATCAGCACATCATTCGGATAGATGCCGCCCTGTTCCAGATATGCCATGCGCTCATGATACGATTTCCAGTTGTTGAATTCAAGTACCGGACAGACATATGCTTCCTCACGGACAGTGAGTTCTCCGTCTGCGACTCCCGTATACTCGGAAAGCATTGTACCGTCAATGTCAACAACGGCGCTGATATCATTCCGCTCCCTTCCGAGTTCCACTGCTGCGGCGCCGCCCATGGAATGCCCCATCACGCCAATCCGGCTGATATCGGTTATATGAAGCACAGTCTGAACAGCGTCGTATTCTTTCCCGGAAATAAACCAGCTTTCATCAACTGCTCCACCTCTGCAGGCCGCCTCCGTTTTATCGAGCACAAAGTTCATGTCTGACGTTCTGAGCGCCATCCATTCGGTATACAGCGCGAACTGCTCTTCCGCAGGAACATCGTCGTTCAGATTGATCGCGGCATTCATGAAACCCATATCTGCGATCACAGTTTTCCCATCCGTGTCCTTCGTGAAGAACGCGTGATGCGGATGATCAAGCGCGGCTACAACATAACCGTTACTTGCAAGCTCCATATAGGTGGAAGTATTGCTCTGATAATAGCCGAATGCACCATGCGAGAATATTACGAGAGGGAAGCGCTCTGTGTTATCTTCTGCGGTTTTCGGATAATAGAAATGCACCGGTACCTCGCGGAAGCTGCCGTCCTGTTCGAAGGGATCAGTCCGCGAGTGGTCAACAAGAATGGCGGAGGTCTCCCTGACAGGATATTCACCGCTCGTGGGCAGTCCTTTATAACCTGTAAAAATCATGGCCGGAACGAGACTGAAACCGATCAAAAAAATACTCATTATACAGGAGCCTATGATGCCCGCCTTCTTCTTTTCCTTCTCTTCCCTGCCGCGCTTCGCAAGGATCAGAATCACAGGAATCAGCGTCAGAATCACGAGAAGGCCAAGGACCGGGAAAAGCCTCCATCGCTGCCCGAACGGCAGCAGGATTGCCGAGACCGCTATCACAGTCTCGGCAATGCGTACAAACAGCCTGTTTTTGCGCCAGACCTTTCTTTCTGCTGCTTTATTGCAGCTGTATACAACAAGGGAAATCTCAAGTGCAGCCATCAACAGGAAAAGAACCAGACCCATACTCATAAAAATCACCTTTCTTTCTATGGAATGGCTGTATTCTACCTGCTCTTTTCCTCCTTTTCAATATGCCGAAGGGTAAGATGCATTTTTACGCGACAAGATGCACCAAAAATACTTCCTTTTCAGTTTTTCTTCAGCTTTCCCGCAGACAAGAACGCAAGAAGGGCATACATCAGCACGACGAAGGTCTTATAAATCGGCCAGAAGGATCCGCCCGAATTTGTAAAGATCATTCCCGGCCTTGACAGTACCATCCGCAGGGCGCGCCCGAACATATCCGCCCTCTGCATCGCCGCATTCAGCAGCCTGAGCGACGGCGTCAGGAACAGTGAAAACACGGCGAAGAGTATCGAAAAAATACCGATGATTATGCACAGCGGTTTGCTCTTCGCGAAGAAGGCAATCGCCAAAAGAATCACGAGCACCGCCTCCACAATAAAGGGAATGCCGTTCATCACAGTAAAATACCGGGCGCCCATGCCGGACGCGGCTCCCGCAATCAGAACGCCGATGCCTTCGAAAAGCGTAAACACACCGCCGATCAGAAGCGGGATGCCTTTCTTTTTGACCATGGCGGAAAGCACCGGAATAAAGAACAGGATCAGGTACGGAATCCAGCGGAGCAGTCCGCCGATCAGGAACCTGGTGCGGACCATCATCCAGTACAAAACATACGTCAGCACTGAGTAAATCGGTATGGATTCATTTTCAAAACCGTACACAGCCTGACGGAACACCATCCGGATCACTTCACTGCGCGGCGTATTGAATGGATTATAAATCAACTGCTGGATCGGTGTATTGACCAGGATCTCCGCAATCAGACCAATTACAAAAAGTACCAGAAGCAGAATGACCGCTGCTGCGTTCCCGGATTTCTTTTCCTTTTTCGGGGTTGCAGGGGACGGCATTGGCTGAACCGGCGCTTTTGGAGCAGCAGGCGGTGGCGTCTGCATCACCGGTTCCGGTGTTTTGACAGGCGGCACTTTCCCTGTCGGTTCCGGGACGGGTGCCGGCGGCGGTGTCGGTACCGGCTCCGGAGCTTTTGCCTGTGTGACGCTCATCTGCGGGGCTTCTCCTGTCTTCTGTCCGCAGAACGGACAGAATTTCACATTTTCATTGATCTCTTTTCCACAACTTCTGCAGTACTTCATCGTTTCCTCCTTTTCCCTGATGTGGCTTGAAAATGGACCTGTGTTTTTATCTTCTTAATCCGTCACTTCTACCAGTTCTATCGTGAAATTCAGTTCTTTTCCGGCCATCTCATGATTTGTGTCAAAAGTAATTGTATCACTGTCCTTCGCTGTCACCGCTGCCGGTGTCGGATTGCCGTACATGTCGCGAAGATACACCCGGTCTCCCACCGAGAGTCCTTCCGCCCCCGGGAGCTTCGCAATTTCAACAGTAAAAACCGCATCCGGATCCGCCTCGCCATATGCCTCGGAAGGCATCAGATGAACCTCGCGGATCTCACCGACCTCCATGTCGGCAACTGCCTGATCAAAGCCGGGGATCATCATTCCCGCACCGCAGACAAACTCCAGCGGTTCCCCACGGTCATAGGAAGAATCAAACTGCGTCCCATCGTTAAAGGTTCCGCGGTAGTGTGTCCGGCACTTCTTTCCGACATTTTTCCCCTCTATTACCGGCCTCATGTGACAGCTGCTGTAACAGCCGCCTTCCTCAAAATCGGGACACCCTTCGCAGCCTTCATGCATTTCACAGGAATGGCCTTCTTCATGACGGTCACAGTTGGCACCGGTGTTTTGAAGCTCTCCACGAAGGTATGCTTCGACTGCCTCATCAGGGCTGCCGGACGCGCCTGCGCAGAGCTCTACTCCGTTTTCCTGAAGCGCAGCCTGAGCGCCTTCACCAATTCCTCCGCAGATCAGGACGTCTACAGAACGCTCTGAAAGAAGAACCGCCAGCGCTTCATGGCCAACCCCATCGGTACCGATGACTTCTGAGGAAATCACCCTGCCGCCCTCAACCTCATAAACTTTGAAGGCTTCTGTCCGGCCAAAATGCTGAAACACTTCGCCATTGTCATAGGTCACTGCAATTCTCATCATATCCTCCCTTTTTCCCGATGTTAATCGGATTATGTATAAAACTATGCTCTGAACTCACTCCCGAATGCGCGCTGCTTCGTGCTTCATATCTTCCACTCGGGCTTCAAAAAACCCGCTGTAACTGCCGCAGAAACGGTTCAGCTGCATTTCGTCCCGGTTTCTTCGGCATCCGCCGCGGCATAATTTCAGCCATTTGCAGGACAGGCACTTTCCCGGAAGCTTCATTGAATTTTCAATAAAGGCAATTGCATTTCTCTTTTCATCGACAGCATCAATTCTGTCGGAATTGAAATTCCCGAGGCAGTATTGATCCGTCATATAGAAATCACAGGGATAAACGGATCCGTCGGCTTCGCATACATACTGGATACCGCAGATGCCGCGCATATCACATGCTTCCGGCGGATATCCCGCTATCATCCCAACCCAGTTGTCAAACTGACGGATGAAAGGACGCTTTGGATCCTTCTGCCACAGATCCCAAAGGCGGATCAGAAACTCCTGATACTTCTTTGGCGTCAGGCTATATGACCGGGGTGCATCGCCTTCCAGCGGATCGAGGCAGGCGATGTACTGCTGCCATCTGAAATCCTCCTGCTGATAGAAATGGTAAACTTCTTCAATATGATCCGCAAGATCATCTGTGACAACGGTCAGGATATTGAATTCCACATTACAATCCCGGAGAAGCCGGATTTTCTCCATGGCACACAGAAAGGCCGATTCTGCCGTTTCGGCGCAGTCTTTATTCAGGTGCCTGAAGCGGTCATGCACAGCCTGGACTCCGTCTAAAGAGACCCCGACGAGAAAATGATTGTCTCGCAGGAAAACACACCACTCGCGATCCAACAGCAACCCGTTCGTCTGCAGGGCATTCTGAATCCGCAGATAATTCTTGTTGTACTGTTCCTCATACAATACGACTTTTCGGAAAAAGTCCAGTCCCCGAAGGGTCGGCTCTCCTCCCTGAAAAGCGAATGAAGCTGCTCCTTCTGCATGCAGGAGTGTGCGCCGGATAATATTCTTCAAGGTTCTTTCGGACATGAATCCGAAATTCTCCTGTGTGCGGTTTGCCTGCTCATCGGCATAGAAGCAGTAATCGCAGTGCATATTGCACAGACCGGAGGCGGGCTTCATGAGTACGCTGATCGGCGGCATAAAACTACTCCCGCTGAGAGAGGATGCTCTCAGGTGTGATTTCACCGGACAGGCCGAGGCGGTCAAACTGTTCCGACGGCGCGCCGGCCTTTTCCATTTCCGCCTTCAGGATTTGTGCCATCCGCGCTTCCGTTTCCAGATCATCCAGCGGCTCCGCTTCATATGGGTCATCCGCAACACAGAAAAGCTTTGAGCCAAGATTCGACGGGCTCACTTTTGATCCGTGAATGCGGATTTTCAGTACCGGGCATCCCTTGGAATTCGGAAGGGGCGGAACAAGTTCTGCTCCCTGAAGGTCCTCTATGCTGAACATCTGACGCATCCTTGCTGGCATCAGCGTGTATTCGCAGACATTACCCTGCTCTGATGCGAGCGGTGCGCGGAAATAGACATATCTGCCATCCGTCACAGCAGTACAGGAACCATGCAGTCCGAAAAGCGCAGCCGTCCTTTCCGACCGATTCTCACGGATTAACGGCAGGAGGCTGTATCCCTGCATGTCTTTCGGAATCTTAATGCCGAAAAACTCAAGAATCGTGACCGGCAGATCAATTGCTGACGTCAGTCCGGATCTGCGCTCTCCCCTGATCCCGCTCACCGGATCATAAATAAACAGCGGCGTATGACTGATTTCCTCGTATGCGGGCATGATATTCTTACCCCACCAGTCATGCTCACCCAGAAGAAATCCGTGGTCGGTATTCACAATCAGCAAGGTATCCTTCCACATATCATTTTCATCCATGAAATCAAGCACTTTTCCAAGATACGAATCACACATCGAAACAAGTGCCGCATAGAGGTTCCGAACGTACTGAATGTCCGCCGGCGAATCATCCCGGACCATATCATAGGGCGGCCAGTCATCCTTTTTCCCCGTGTATTCCCGGATTTTTGGATACAGCTCTTTCCACGAAGGCTGCGTGAAGAACGGTTCATGCGGATCAAAGGATTCAATCTGAAGGAACCAGTTCTGCGTATTTTTATTCCGTTCGAGAAAATCCAGTCCGTCCCGGAATGTCATGGCCTGCGGCATGTCTCCTTCATCCGTGAGGTGGCGCCGCGTCACCGCGTCCTGATGTTTCAGGAGCTCTTTCATATTCCGTGGGTCAGTTATACCCGCGCCAAGCTTTTGCGTATATTCTACAATATCTGCATCCCAGGTGCAGGCGTCGCCTTCCTGGCCGCGGGTTGCCCTCCACGAACTGTAGCGGTTGTGATAAGTGGCCCCGCCATCTTCCCAATAATGATAATGGTCTGAAACCAGGCAGGAATAAATACCACTTTCTTTCAGGATCTGCGGCATCGAATCATCATACGGTTCCAGCGGTCCCCAATCCCGCTGCAGGAAATTCACGCGCGAATTATGCAGGTCGCGCCGCGCAGGCATACAGGGCAGTGAACAGACATAATTGTTGTCAAACGTAACCGCTTCCCGGGCAAGCCGCGCAAAATTCGGCGTTTTCACCCAGTCATTTCCGTATGGTGACAGAAAATGACGGCACAGTGTATCATACATGACCATGATGCAGCGCATAGATTATTCTCCTCTACTCCGCTATATAACGCCAGTGTTCCTCATCTGAATCCTCAAAAACAATAATCAGTCAGATCTCCGCCGAATCGCCGTCTTCCGGAAGCAGCAGCTCACAGGGCAGACAATCCCTGGCCGCCTTCAGCACATCATATTTCTTAAGCGGGAAGGTGTGGACAACCGCTGCACGTTTCGCCGCGCAGTGCTGCAGCTTTTCAATAAGCTTTTCCGCCGAAAAATGCGCACATTCCACGACAAAGAGATCCACAGGATCTGTATTCAGGAAGTCCGGATAATCAATCTTTTCTGCATTGAGATCGCCGGAAACATAAAGCCTGCCGCCGTCTGCCTCCAGAAGATACCCGTAAGCCGGACGATGATCCTTTTCCATATGTGCTGTCGGAAACGCCGTAACGCGAGTCCCGTCACAATCATACACAAACCCGGGCTCTACGATATGCGGGCGAACCCGTTCGCACGGATAGTGACTCAGAAGTGAACAGACAGCCGCAGCCCGGTTTTCTTCGGTCATATAGACATCGAAATCCATTTCCGTATAATACCAGCACGCAAGGTCCATCAGTTCCGAAAGCCCGTGGATATGATCCCCGTGCATATGGGTGATGAAAACCGCTTTCAGCCGCTTCAGATCAAAATCCATCCGGATCAGCAGGTCCATCACCGGCGCACCGGCGTCAATCAGATAAGCCCTGTCACCGTTTTCAACCAGTATGCTCTGACAGTAGCGGTCCTTTGCCGGAACGCCGTGACTTGTCCCGAGAAATGTGATTTTCATGGCTGTTTCCCTTTCAAAAGCTTCTTATTCCACCGGTCCTCTGTAAGCCGCAAACACACCGCTTCCATCGATCAGGCAGTCTTCACCACCGTACCTGCCAGCGCTTTTTCAATTCTTCAAGCTTCTCCGAAGCTTTATTCTGCGATGCATGCCGAATCACTTCGGAAGCACTTTTCTCTGCTTTTCTGCGCTCTTCCAGCAGTTCATCAAAAAGAGCCTCCTCCGTGCCCGGGACAACAGATCTCCCGGTCCATGCGGATAGATATGCTGCATTGCTGATCGACAGGGACTTGATCCCTTCGTAACCCGGGACCTGCGGTTCACGGTCCAGAAGGATTGCTTCAGCAAAATCCTGCAGCAGGATCGGGTGTCCGTCCGGCTCCTCCGCAGTATATTCTTCATACGCCGGCTCAGCCTGGTAAAAGCCTTCCTTTGCGGTAAAGCATACTTCGCGCTCCGGCTCGGAAAGCTTCCACCATTTCAGTGTTCCGTTCTCGAGGACCAGCTTTCCCCGGCCGCCGGAGATTTCCAGACGGTTTGTGCCGGGGCATTCGCCGGTTGTTGTGATAAATACAGCCGAAGCGCCGCTGTCGTATTCCCCGATAATCGTCGCATCGTCATCGACGCTGATATGATGGTACTTCCCGAAGTCCACAGTCGCGTGTACACGATCCGGAACGCCGAAAATCCATTGCCAGATGTCCAGGTTGTGCGGCGCCTGATTCAGCAGTACGCCGCCCCCTTCGCCGGACCAGGTAGCACGCCAGGAACCGGAGTCATAATATGCCTGAGTCCGGTACCAGTTCGTGATGATCCAGACCAGGCGTTTGGGCTCCCCTAAAAGACCGCTTTTCACAATATCATGCGCCCGGATAAACAGGGGATTCGTCCGCTGGTTGAACATGATCGCGAATTTCTTCCCGGATCTTTTGGCGGCTTCATTCATTTCGCGTACTGCCGAAACCGCAACACCGGCAGGCTTCTCCGTCAGGACATGAAGCCCGCGCGAAAAAGCCTCTTTTGCATAAACCGGATGCAGGTAATGCGGTACTGCGATCAGTATCGCTTCCACAAGTCCGCTGTCCATCATCTGAAGTGCATCGGTAAAGGAAACCGCTTCAGGCTGCAGCTTCCGGCCGATCTCAAGCCGCTCCTCCCGAATATCACAAATCGCCGTGATTTCCACTGACGGGCATAAACCGTCTGCAGCATATTTCAGATGACCGGAACCCATGTTTCCGATTCCGATCACACCAAGCCGTATTTTCCTTCTGTCAGCCATCTGCTTCCTCCGCCGGTTTCCCGGCCTTTCTTGATAAAAGACCCGGCAGTCCTCCCGCCGGGTCCGGTATCCTTTCTCTGATCAGTTCTTCTCAAAGCGGAACATGTTCCAGGAGAGCTTCTTCAGGGTTGCTGTGAGTTTTCCGTCCTCACACTTCGTCTCTTCGCAGACAACGGGCTTGATGACATCGGGATTTTCGTAGCTGTTTGCAGCATCAAAGTCATCCGCATACATCGTCAGATGCTCAACAAAGTGATAGCCTTCGAATGCCTTGACGTCGATCGTAAGCTCCTCTTCCTCTTCCCAATCGCCGTTTGCGACAAACACGGTGAACTCACCCTGATCGTCATTCAGCGCAGCAGCAGCGGTCACGTAAGGAACGTCGTGGATATCGGCGTACTGGTTCTGGTCGTCGACCGCGTAGCTCGGTACGTCGTAAGTCTCGCATTCGACCATCGGCAGGATAGACTTGCCCTTCGCATAACGGATCAGTTCTGTCATCGGATAGTAAGCCGCGCCCTTCCAGACATGGTCTCTGTCGGATGCCGCGAGCATACCAAGGCCGCCGGTTGCACAGCCGATCTTCACGCGGTCCGCGCGGCGGATCATTGCGAGCATTGTCGAAGCGTTCGCAAGTGCCATTGCCATTTCACCGGATCTTCTGCCGCCCGGGCCAAATGCACGCCAGACGTTGGGATCCTGCGAACGGAATCCGCTGTCCGGGAAGCTGAAGAAGGTCTTGATCGGCAGGTTGCCGTTCATGCCGAACTGCGGGTTGTCTTTCTGCGGACGGAACATGCTGCCGTACTCGTCGAGAGAAATATACATCGTCTTCTCAGTACGAAGCATTGTCTTGATGTAATCGCTCAGGGCAATCTCGGTGTCAATGTAATTCTCATAAGCCTTGACGCCCGCCATAAGAGCGCCGATGTCGCCCGGAAGCGCCGAATGATAATGGTGCAGGGAAATATAGTCCACGACCTCGTAGCACTGCTCCAGCACCTGGCGGTCCCAGTCCGGATAATGGGTCAGGAACGGGCAGGAAGATACACAGGCAATGGTCTCCACGGAACCGTCTGTATACTTCAGGGCCTTGGAAACTTCGCGTGCCTTGACGCCGTAACCTACGGGATCCTTTTCGAAGGAAGCTACCTGCCAGGGGCCGTCCATTTCATTGCCGAGGTAGAAAATCTTGACGTTATAGGGGTCTTTGCGGCCGAACTCCACGCGCTTGTCCGCCCATTCCAGTCCGCTCTCCACGTTCGTATAGTCGATAAAGTCGATGGATGCATCGATGTCGTCCGTACCGAGGTTCAGGGTCCACATGGTATCAGCCCCGATTTTTTCAATCCAGGCCAGATATTCATCTGCACCGACTTCTTTGGGAATGAAGCAGGCACGGGAACGGTCGATCAGGGGTTTTCTCTGATCCATCGGTCCGACGCTGTCCTTCCAGCGCCAGCCGGAAACATAATTGCCGCCGAAACGGACACTCGGAAGGCCGGCTTCTTTCAGGGCGTTCATGAAATCCTGACGGAATCCCCGGTCGTCTGCCGTCGGGTGGTCCGGCTTCCACATGGAGCCGATTACCATGTTGCCGATCGGCTCCAAAAACGCACCGAACAGCCTGGGAGAAATATCGCCCTTACTATACGAGGGATGAAGCGAGATCTTAGCTTTTCTGGACATTACAGGTACCTCCTTGTTGCTCTTGCAATTATTTTTTCACTGCGCGAAAATATCTCGACTGCAGTTTAATCTTAACCTGATTCAGCGGTACAGTCAAGGCAAAATTATGCATCTGCACAACAGTACCGGGCTGAAATGTTTTACCACGGGTTCACAACCCGTTTCGGTACGCGGCCTTCTGCCGCATCTTGGATATCCTCTGCGATCATGGCAAAACTCCGGCGGAAGCTGGAAGCTGTGATGCCCGCAATATGCGGGCTGAACAGTAGCTTTTCGGCAATCTGATCCGGCACATTCAGAAGCGGATGATCCGGCTGGACAGGCTCATGATCCAGGGTATCGAGACCGGCCATGGCGAGCTTCCCGGAGGAAAGTGCCTCTATCAGTGCCGCGTCATCCACAAGTTCACCGCGCGCCGTATTCAGAAGAAGCGCACCGTCCTTCATGGCAGCAAAGAATGACTTGCCGGCCATTCCGACTGTATCCGGCGTGACCGGCACATGAAGGCTTACGATATCACTATCCGAAAGCAGTTCCAAAAGACTGCAGAATCTGACCCCGTATTCTTCTTCCTGCTCGGCCGACAGCGGAATCATGTCCGTACAGTTTATCTTCTGTACGCCAAAAGCATGAAGAAGCAGCGCTGTTTTTCGGGCGATATCGCCGAATCCTACAAGACCTACGGAACAGTCTGAAAGCTCCCGAAGATCTCCCCGAAGCATATATCCTTCCTTTTTCCGGATCTGCCTGCCGGATCGGACTGCCCGGTCTCCGCCTGCGATATCCCGAAGCATGCCGAGCATCAGAAGCACTGCCTGTTCCGCTACTGCAGAAGAATTCATTCCTTTGCTGTTGCAGACATATACATGCCTTCTTCTTGCAGTTTCAATATCGATCCTGTTATAGGCAACGCCTTCGGAATGGATCAGGCGAAGGTTCGGCATTCCCTCTATCAGTTCGCCTGGTATGTCCCCGATCGCATCTGCGATAATAAACTCCGCATCGCCTGCGGCTTTCAGGTATTCCGCTGCCGGAAGCCCGATCGGGGCTTCCACTCTCTCAAGCCCGAACAGAAAACTGTCCGGATCAGCAAAGCGCTCAATATTCCCGGCTTTTCCGATATGAAGCAGTTTCATTATGAATTCTCCTCAGCATGGTCCTTCCCGGTTTTTCCGCCGCCTGCGCCGCCGGACAATGTCCAGTGCCGGTATACGCTTGCGGCATCTTTTGCTTCCCGTGCTTTCTTTGCGGCTTCTGTATAAAGGCCGTATTCGTGCGCGACAAGGCACTCCATATAGCTGGGGTCGGTGTGTGCGTTCCGGGGAAGCGGCACGTCCTGTTCCGCAGCCAGGATATCCTGGACCTTTCTGATATCCACGGTATGGGTGCTGCTTTTATCCTCCGCGATGACCGCTGCAGCCACGCCGGCTGCCTGGCCGGTTCCGACGCACTGCGGGATCAGGTTCACATTGTCAATCGCGATCTTATCTGCTGAAATGTGACGACCGGGAGCCAGGATATTTTCTACCTTCTGCGGCAGGATAGACCGGTACGGAATCTCGATCGGCGCATTGTCGTTCAGCGTATCCACCGTGCAGTGCCATGCGATACAGTCGTCGTGCTCCTTCGGGAAGGCCCAGTCATTTGACGAAATCACATACTCGCCTACAATCCGGTGCGAGCCTCTGGTGCCAAGCTGCGGCGCAATATCATAAAGGAAGGCATTGCGGAAGATCTCCGGGCAGGCAATCCTGTAATACTCCACGACCCTGCGCATCGCAAGGCGCGTCTTCATTTCGGTATCAGTCTGGTCGGCGATCTTCGAGCAGTCATGCTTCGGCTGCCAGTTGTTCATCCAGCTTACATCATCTGTCGGTCCGTCGATCATGCCGGCGCGGAAGCCATGGATTTCAGCGACAGCATTGCTCATGATCCTGGCTTCTTCCCGGTGCGTGCTGCACCAGTCGTTGAATGCGCGCTTGCTGAATCCACCGATGCGGTAGACCAAAGCAGTCGACGAACAGCGGCATTCGTCGTCAATGGCAGAAGACGTCGGGGCTCCGGAAAGGCGGCAGAGATCCGCGTCACCGGTTGCATCGATCACCACCCGGGCAAGTACGGCTTTTCGGCCTTCCTTGCTTTCAAAAATGACGCCTTTACAAGTGTTTCCTTCCATGATCGGCTTGGTGCCCCAGCTGTGATACATGACCCGGATGGAATCTTCATGTTCCTTCAGCATCACATCCATCTCGATCTTCATCTGGTTGGGTTCGACCATAAAACCGTGTTCGATACGGTCGCGGGTGGCGCCGCCCACGCCCCGGTAATACTTCATCAAAAGCGGATCCTTGCTTCCGGTCAGTTCCGGCGGCGGGCCGGCCACAGCACCGGGAATCCTTCTGAGACGGGTGAACCACTCTTCCTGCAGTCCCCGTACGAAAATCTTGTCATGGAAGGACAGACTGGGAATCAGCAGCACATAGCCCCCCGTCACATCACCGCCGCAGTAACCATAGCGTTCCATCAGAATGATGTTTCTGCAGCCTGCCCGGGCAGCAGCAATGGCTGCACTGTGTCCGGCAGCACCGCCGCCAACGACGAGAACATCGCATTCATCATATACGGGAATCGCAGTCTGCGGTTCAATATAGGTCTTTGCGTTCATACTCTTCCTCCTGACTTTTCAGCTCTTACAGCTGTAAGAATACGTCCCGAATTTCTATCCTAATCTTACCGTGATTCAAAAGTCCCGTCAACAGGAAACTGATTATTTTTACAGGCTCTTATGGAAAATCCGGAGATCAGAACCTTTGACCAGATGCCGCGAAAATGCGAACTGTAAATGACCGGACAATGCCCCTTGCAGGCTGAAAACCGTTGACACAAAGCAGTCTGTGTGGTATATATAATTCCGGTAGTAAATGTCCTGAGGATGCGGGACAGGAAAGGAGTAAAATTCCAATGATCATTCGTGAGGCAGTCATCAGGTAACTGAATAAAAAGGCGCAAAGAACTGAGAGGAAGTACGATACTCTTCTGCTTTGGCGGGCCGTATAAAAGTATCTTTCGAAGAGTGGGAGCCGCAGGACGCAGCCACGACGGGAGCTGCTTTGCTGCGGTATTTTTGCGCCTGTACTCAACAGAAAAAACGCAACAATTAACAGGAGGAACACATGAAACAGACAACACTTCGCAACTATGCGAAACTGATCGCCCGGGTGGGCGTCAACATTCAGAAAGGGCAGGACGTTATTATTTACTGCCAGCTTGACCAGCCCAGATTCGTCGAGATGCTTGTGGACGAGTGCTACAAAGCCGGTGCGGGGAAAGTCACAGTGGAATTCCGTCACCAGCCGCTCTATAAGCTGGATGTCCGGCATCAGACCGTTACCAGACTGGCCAAAGTCGAGGAGTGGGAAAAGGCACGTCTTCAGCATTACGTGGATACACTGCCCTGCACAATCAGCCTCGTCTCCTCTGATCCGGACGGCCTGAAGGGCATCAACCAGAATAAGATGGCTAAAGCGGACCAGAAGAGCTGGCCCATCGTAAAACCCTACTATGATGAAATGGAAAACAAACAGCAGTGGTGTATTGCCGCAGTTCCCGGCGCAGCCTGGGCGAAAAAGGTCTTCCCCGGCCTGCCGAAAGGCAGAGCCATCGAGAAGCTCTGGGAAGCGATTCTCTTCACTTCCCGCGCTACAGAAGATCCGATCGCTGCCTGGGAAGCCCATAACAAGGATCTTGCCGACCGCTGCGAATACCTGAACAGCCTGGGGATTTCCGAACTGCACTACAAGGGTGACAACGGCACCGATCTCACCGTCGGGATGATCCCGGAAGGAATGTTCCTCGGCGGCGGAGAAACCACCTTAAGCGGCCGCTATTTCAACCCCAATATTCCCTCCGAGGAATGCTTCACCACGCCCATGCGCGGGAAGGCCGAGGGCATTGTCTATGCCACGAAGCCTCTCTCCTATTCAGGCGAACTCATTGAAAACTTCTGGGTCCGCTTTGAAGGCGGAAAGGCTGTCGAAGTACACGCAGAGAAGAACCAGGCGCTTCTGGAAAAGATGATTTCCATGGATGAAGGCGCCGCATATCTCGGTGAATGTGCGCTGGTACCGGTAAATTCTCCGATCTCCGAATCGGGCTTACTGTTCTGGGAAACGCTGTTCGATGAGAACGCCGCCTGCCATCTGGCACTCGGCATGGGCTTCACGAACACCATCCGCGGCTTCGAGGACAAGACGCTCGAGGAGTGCCGTGAAATGGGCGTCAACGACTCCATGAACCATGAGGATTTCATGATCGGTTATGAAGGGCTCGACATTGATGCAGTCACTCGTGACGGAAAGACCGTTCCGATCTTCCGCCGCGGAAAGTGGGCATTTGAAGTATGACACAAAGAACCGCCGGAGACAGCGCTGTCCCCGGCGGTTCGCCTTTTCCGACTGATTGATGCAGACATCGGGATCCGGCCGCTGCAGGTGCAGTGAATTCCGCTCTGCGGCATTTATGTTGCGATTATGATATCCATGCTGCCGTCATCATAAAAGACCGCAAGCATCGGAAGCCATGAATACCACTCCGCTATGACCATTCTCTCATACTGGTACCTGTCATACCAGTGGCTTCGGTTCAGCGTCCTGTGATAATGATCTGCAACAGCACAAAGATCAGAATTGTCAAGCAGAAATTCGTCATCGCCATCGCTGCGGGCAGGGATGATGTCCCGGACATCGGCAATGTATTCCCAGCCTTCCACATGCGGAAGCTCCCTGTAATGCGCCTCCAAAGCCGCATCTATGTATGCCGTCTTTCCTGCGATGTCGTCTTCCGGATGCAGACTGTGAAACTCAGTAATGGTATCCGAAACGAGATCCTCAATATAATCACATACAAGATCCTCTTCCGTCCGCTTCTCCGTATCGTCCTTCAGTCTTTTACGGTCCCACTCTTCAAACGTGTCGGTATGTGCGGCAACCCGTTCCGGGGTGTTTATGATCTTCCTGATGTACTTGTTGAATATCAGAACAAGCAGGAGAACCGCAGCAATCGCTATGACAACCCAAATGAACGCTTTCCGGTGGTTCTGCCACAGCCACAGGAAGAAAGCTGCTGTCGTCAGCAGTGCCGGCGGGACATAGATGAGCAATTTCCATACAAAAACATAGACAATTGCATTCGCAATGCTGTCCAGACCGCCCTCCGGCCCATGATCCGCGCCGACAAAGACATACAATATCCATCCTGCAACAATCCATAGTACGGAAATTATCAGAATTATAATCAGGCGCTTATTCGTTATCTGATACCAGCTCATTTGTGAGTTCTCCTGTGGCAGAGGCTTTTCATAGCCATTCTATCGCAACTGTACATTTCCTTAGCCCTTTTTCAGCTATTGTTCACAGGGCAAAATCTCCCTGATCAAAAATCACATGCTCTTTTCCGTCCCCGTCTGTACCGACAATGCGCATATCCGGCGTTCCGATCATAAAATCCACATGAATCGTGGAATCGTTGAAAGTATAGCCTTCCGGCGCAGGTCCGCCGAGACCTCTTCCAAGTGCCAGATGGCAGCTGGCATTCTCATCGATCAGCGTCGTATAATATACAAGTCCGCTCATGGAGATCGGGGAATGGTAGGCAACCAGTGCGCATTCTCCGAGATAAGCAGCATTTTCGTCGGTCCGGATCAGCGCCTCCAGCATTTCCTTTCCTTCTTCCGCCAGCACTTCCGTGACCTTTCCCTTTTCGAACCGGAACCCGAAATTCTCAATACGCTTTCCGCCGAGAACCAGCGGTCTCGACGCATAGACCACACCCTCTGTTGCATATTTCTCCGGGGTTGTACAGATTTCCTCGGAAGGGATGTTCGGTGTGAAAGGAATAAAGTCCGGACGGTCCGAAGGCACACCCTCATGTCCGAAGCGAGACCGCGGTGTAAGCCCGACAGTAAGGTCCGTTCCGTTTCCTGCAGTATAATGCAGCTTCTGAAGATGCAGGGCATCAATCGCAAGACCGCGCTTGTTCCGCTGCGCCTGAAGTTCCTTCCATGTCTCCACAACATCGTTTTCTTCATCGATATAACAGAGTCTCAGCAGGATCCTCCAGAGCTCTTCCAGATTGTTCTCCCGTCCCGGAAGAATATAGTCCGCCCATTGCTTAGTCGGGATCATGGCAATCAGCCAGCGGGCATGCAGCTTTCTGGAGGCCTGCCGCATGATATTCCGGACTGCGTCCGTATAAGCAAATACTTTGTTGGCTTCCGTTTCCGGAACGGATTCCATGGCGAGCGGGTTTACGCCCTCCAGCCGGACATAGCAGGCACCTCTCTCCAGATAATACCGGTAGAAATCCCGTTCAGCCTGGTCTGCATGCCCCATCTTTTCGGAGCTGACATAGCGCGCGCGCACTTTCAGGTTTTCTGAATCGAGGTAGCTGATTACAACATTTTCCGCGCCGAGTTTATAGCACTCTTCCGCAAAAACCGGTGTGAAATCACAGCCTTCCAACGCTGCTTCCACAAGCACAGTCTGTCCGGGCTGGACATTCAAGCCGACTTTTGCAAGCGTGTACGCGTATTTATGTTTCAGTTCGTTCAGGTTCACAGATTGCCTCCTTTTCAAATCGGATTACGAGAGAATAGTTGTCTAAGGTTTTTTCTTTGGAGCTTTTTCATTCAGCTCGTAAAGCTCCGTTTCTGTTTCCAGCATGCGCTCGAGAATCGTTTCCTGCTCATGTTCTTCCTTTAAAAGCTGATCCTCAAGTTCCATCAGCTTTTCGTAATCCGAAGCGATCTCGGGATCGGCAAGGCGCAGCTTAAGCTCCCCGGCCTTTTCCTCGCTTTCCGAAAGTTTCCGTTCCAGTGTATTCAGCTGTGTCTCCAGGCGGGAACGGATTTTTCCCGGATTATAATAGGTGCGTTTGTCAAACACATCCTGAAGGGTCGGGACTGGAGCAGGCGCTTTTTTCTTTTCGGAAGAACCGTCTGTAATCAGGCCCCTGTCCCGTTTTTCCTTCTCTTCCAGATACTCGTCGTAGGAGCAGAAATACTGGCGGACACCGTTTTCATTGAATTCCAGAATTCCGGTAGCCGTCTGCCGGATGAAATACCTGTCATGGGATACAAAGAGGACGGTGCCGGTATAGGCTTTCAGCATGTCTTCCAGCGCTTCTTTCCCCTTGATGTCCATATGGTTTGTCGGTTCGTCGAGGATCAGGAGGTTCGGCTTTGCGTAGAACATTTTGCAGAGCTCCAGCCGTACTTTTTCCCCACCCGAAAGGAGTCCCATCTCCTTTTCCACGTCTTCGCCGGTAAAACGGAATGCGCCAAGCGCCGAGCGCACCTCCTCCCGATACAGTGTGGGATAGGCATTCCAGAAATTCTGCAGAATGCTTTCATACGGATCCCCGTCATTCACAAGTGCGCGCTGCTGGTCATAGTAACCGAACTGGACACTTCCGCCGAAGTGTGCTTCACCGCTGATCGGGGGGATTTCGCCGATCAGCGTTTTCAGCAGGGTGGATTTTCCTTTTCCGTTTTCCCCGATTATGGCAAGCCGCTCGCCTTTTGTGAGGAGAAAAGACATTTCGGCGATCGGTTTATCGTAGCCGATTACCAGTTTTCTCACATCCAGCACGTCATGATAGCTTTCAACCTTCGGCGTAAAGAGGGCTTTGAAAGTCCGTGTATCGAAGCGCTGCGGCTTTTCGATTTTTACCATGTGCTCGATTGCCATGCGTTTCGAACGGGTAGCAGCGACCTTCGTCGGCGTATTTTTCCACTTCTCGATCCAGTCTGTAAGCCGTTTGATTTCTTTCTGCTGGGCTTCGTAATCCTTTTCCTGTTTTTCGTAATCCAGTTCTTTCTGCTTCACAAAAGCCGAATAATTCCCCGGATAACGC